>NZ_BAAJYR010000168.1:0-7449 GCF_057546605.1 Acidovorax sp. KPB24-03
CGAGGATGCCAGCCAGTTGGTCAGCGACGGCGCGACAGATCCGAACAGGACCGCGAATGTCGCGATCCACAGGATTCGATTCTGAAAGCGCAGAAGCACGTGGGACATGTCAGCCGTCGGTGCCCGTCGAATTGCCAAACATCCGGTCCTTGGCCGACAGCAGTTTCTGCACCTTGGAACCCATCTTCATCAACTGGGCCATGGATTCGGGAGACAGGCGTTGCAGATCGTCGAACCAGTTGTTGGCCAAATCCACCAGTTCGTGCATCTCGCGCATGCGCTGCTGCGCGAAGGCGTCCTCCGGAGACGCCGTCTTGCCTAGCAGGGACTCCCGCAACACCGAGAGCGTGGGCGTGACCTCGCGACGGCGCCGTTCTGCCGCCACGACACGGAAGATCTCCCAGACATTGCCCAGTGACGAGAAATACTCGCGCCGGTCGCCGGGGGTTCTGCTTTGTCTCACCAAGCCCCAGGCCTGGAGCTCCTTCAAGCCGATGCTAACGTTGGAGCGAGAGATGCCCAGTTGCTCGCCGATGTCGTCCGCATTGAGTTGCCGCTCCGTGACGAACAGCAAGGCATAGATCTGACCCACCGTTCGGTTGATCCCCCATCGGCTGCCCATCTCGCCGAAGTGGCTGACGAAGGTTTGTACTAGGGGAGTCAAAGCAGGGTGGCTTTTCGAAATTTCTGAAATGTGAGAAGAATTATCTCACGGCTCCTTGCGCTTTATCAATGCCCCCTACGCATCGACAGTCAAAGCGCATCAGGAGTCGATGCGAGCGGCACGCGCAGCATCGGGTCCAGCAGGCAGAGTTGCATGCAATGTGCCTCAAGTGGCATCCACGACCGCGCGGGCAGTATCGCCCCGCGGGGGGATGAGAGCAAAGATATGCTCAGCTGGCGACATTGTTCATTGGTACCCGCTTGAAGCGTAGCATCGACATTCGTGGAACTTTGCTTTGCTTTGCTTTCCCTATGGCGTTGTGCGTTTGGAGTTTTCGTCTTTTCGTTGGCCGCTCTTAATTGCCTTCATGCCATTGCCTGGATAACCCGAGCTGGATGCAAAGGAATTTGCCGAATGCGCCGCCCTGTCAATGTTGCAAAAGCGTTGGCAATCGCCGCAGGAACGACGATCGGGGAGGACTCTGCTACACCAGCTGGCGGTTCCGAGCTCAGTATCAGTTCCACGTCAATCTCTGGCGCCTCGGCCATCCGGAGAATTGGGTAGTCGAAAAAATTGCTCTGCTCTGCTCGCCCATTCTTGAACGTAATGCGCTCTTTAATTGCCATGCTAGCGCCGAAGATAAGGCCGCCTTCGATGCTAGCCTTCGTTGTGTCGGGTTGGATAATTAATCCTGCGTCCAGAGCGGCCCACATGTTGTGCGCTGTGATAATGCCGCTAGTTCGATCCAAGGATATTTCGACTACTACGGCGATAAACGCATCCCCATAGTCAGAGTAAGCGATTCCCTTTGCCCGACTTGGCGTCTCGATACCCCAGTTACCCATTGCCGCAGCGCGGTTCAGAACATGCAATCCCCGGGGCGAATCTTTTAGAAGTCGCCTTCGAAACTCGACGGGATCGATTCGCTGCTCTGAAGCCAGCTCATCGACGAAACTCTCAACCGCAAAGCGATTGACAGGAGCACCTACACCTCGCATTGGTGCGACCCTCACGACGATGGGCTGTTGTGCAAACTCTATCAGCTGATTCGGAATACCGTAACTCGGTATATTGCTCCCCATCATTGCAATAAAAGGCATCTCATTCGAGGCTTTGTAGCGAGGGGGGTCCGTCGTAACTAGGGGATCTTCACAAGCCACACGGTGCTTCCACGCGGAGATGCTCCCATCCGAGGTAATAACCGCGTTGAGTAACTGCGCTGTCATGGGTTTGAAGCGCCCTACCTTGACATCCTCGTCTCGCGACCAGACGACCTTGATCGGCTTTCCAAGATCACGCGACAAGAGAGCTGCATCCACGACATAGTCCTGGTCATAAGCGCCTCGCCTGCCAAAGGCACCGCCAGAGTAGCTGCGGTGCAAAATAATCTTTTCTGGCGCAGTATTGAGCGCCCTGGCGACAGCTTGCACTGCGTACACCGGAGCTTGCGTTCCCGCCCAAACTTCTGCAGACTTCCCGTCCGCTGAAACGCTGCAAACGGCGTTCAGGGGCTCAATTTGAGCGTGATAGAAGTAATCCGATGAGTACTCGCGTTCGACTGTTTTTGGGTTCTTGGCCATGGCTGCGGCCACGTCACCCTTCTTATCCCAGACTCGCGTAACCTGTTTGCTGTCTCGCGCCACGGCGACGTAGCGCTCATGTGTCTCTCCATCGGAGAAGTTCGAGGTGTCTGTTTTTGTCCAGAGGACCTCGACTTTGTCCCGAGCAGCCAAGACGGCCGACATTGATCGACCCACTATAGCAACCGAGTCTGCCCCTAACTTGCGCACCTGTAAGCCTTTCGGCAAGCGCGAGGTAGTTCGAAATTTTTCCACCCGTGCGCCCATCACCGGCGAACGAATGATCGTCGCCTGGAGAAGGCCCGGGATCTGCGTATTTATGGCATATGCAGCCGTACCATCTACTTTTGAGGGGATGTCCCGGCGAAGTACGTCTTTGCCGATAAGCCGAAAACTCGCTATAGGCTTGAGGTCTTCTTTCTTGATTTCTGGAGGCACCGGCATTTCGGTAACTTGACCGGCTAGCTCCCCATAGGTCATTTGTCGACCGGATTTCAGATGTAGTAAAACACTGGGCCGAGTCGAAACCTCTTGGCTTGGCACATCCCAAAGCTTGGCCGCAGCCATCACCATGGACAACCGTGCACTTGCACCAGCCATACGAAGTGAGTCGTAATAACCCACGATCGAGTAGCTTGCAATCGTGAGCATCAGGTTAAAAAAGCTTTGGGTTGCCGTACAACGCATCGTCCGATGGAGACATCTCTATCCTGACTTTGGACCATTCTGCGTCTAGGTCCTCTGCCACGAGCAGTGGCAAGGCAGTCAAGGACCCTTGACCAATCTCGGACGCTGGCGCATAAATTAGGATAGTGTCATCAGGGCGGATATGAATCCATGCGTTAGGTTTAAGGCTTTCTGCCGCCGCCGCGGCGACTGCTCCAGATCCCGAAGCGGGCAGACAAATGGCAAATCCAATTCCCGCGGCTGCGCCAAGGATTGCTCTGCGGGTTGGCATATTTTCGTTGTGCATCGCAGTCGCCTCAGGTTTGCGAGACACGCTCGATCGCCTTGACGATGCGAATGTAGGTGCCACAGCGGCACAAGTTGGTCGTCATGTGTTCTTTGATCTGACTTCTCGTTGGGCGGGGATTGGTTGCAAGAAGATCTGCGGCACTGACGAGCTGTCCGGACTGGCAGTAACCGCATTGGGGAACACTTTCCTCCACCCAGGCTTTTTTGAGCGCAACACCTACAGAATCATTGAGTCCTTCCACCGTCGTTACCTTGTGACGATGTGCGGCCTCGATTGGCACTTGGCAGGAAAATGTTCGACTGCCATCCAACAGCACCATGCACGCCCCACACTGGGCGAGCCCACATCCGAACTTTGGACCGCTCAGCTTGGCTTCTTCGCGTAAAACCCACAGAAGACGTGTTCCCGGCTCGGCCTCAACAGTTGTCCGCTTACCGTTCAGATTCAATTCGTATTTCATGTGTTTCCTTTAATTTTGGTGTAGCGGGCTGTTCTCAACTCTTCACCAACTGGATGCATTTGATAATGCGGCCAAGCAGAAATTTCTACGACATCTGCCGGTCATCGCAGGAAATTCGAACTCTGCACATGTCGACAATGCGCTTAGCTCTCATTGCAGGAAGTCACGGACAACCGGGGTAGCGTAAACTGCGGCGGTTCATTCTTGACGGGTAAAGGGTATAGTGAAGCGAGAAAGAAAATATCTTATCGATCACATTACTTAAGCGATGACACCCAGGCTGCCAACTTCTTAGCATCTGCTTCGCTAACCTGCGGATTGGGCGGCATCGGCATCGGGCCCCATACCCCGCTGCTGCCTTTCATGATCTTTGTGGCCATCAGTGACTGGGCGTCCTTTTTGCCAGCGTACATACGGGCCACATCTTTGAATGCAGGGCCAACAAGTTTTTTTTTCTACACCATGACAGGCCATGCAGTTTTTGGATGCGGCGAGCGACTGGTCTGCTGAAGCTGGAAACGCCAAAAGTGCTGCCACTGTGGCCAGTGCCGAAATGATTATGCGAAGATTTAAATTCATCGTGTTGTCCTAAAAAAATGACCGGAATAAAGATTTTTACACCTCGGCTAAAAGAGCAGGCCAATTCCAGCCACTTATTCTGGATCATGGGGGAGATCACAGAAATGGTTAATGCAAACCGCGCCGAAATAAAGCGCGCAAGCATTGATGAATTACTCAAAGAATGCATACGCCCTATGGCTCCTGAAAAACCACAAAGCAGGCTCCAATTAATGGTTTTTATCGCTCGATCGGGACAGGCGCCGAACGGCCTGAGGAGGTTGCCCAAAAATTCGAATGAAGCTCTGACGCATCCGACCAGCATCGCTAAAACCTACTGATTGGGCGACCTTCTCCAGCGACTCTCGCCCTGCCTCAACTCGAGGGCGGGCGACTTCGGCTCTCATTCGCTCTATGGCTTTGGCGGGCGTTATTCCGGTCGTCGCCTGAAATGCACGCCCGAACTGCCGGACGCTCAGGTTGGCCACTTCAGCCAGCCGCTCGACAGGTAAAGGGTCGGCAAGATGTGTCCGGGCGTATGCGAGCACCAAACGTATCCGGTCCGAGTCCGGATCGAGGTCAAGAAGCGAAGAGTGCTGCTGTTGGCCACCAGCGCGTCGGTGATAGACCACTAGCATTCGGGCAATTGCTAACGCCGCCTCTCGCCCTACGTCCTCTTCTACCAGGGCCAAAGCCATGTCGATACCTGCAGTGATACCTGCGGAGGTCCAGACATTGTCATCCTTAATGAAGATCCGGTCGGCGTCAACATACACGGAGGGGTGCTTGGCTTGGAGTTTCGCGGCGTGCATCCAGTGAGTTGTGGCCCTCACTCCATCAAGAATTCCCGCAGCCGCTAAGATAAACGCACCCGTGCAGATACTTGTCGTTCGCCGAGCGAGCGCAGATGCCTTGCGTACGAAGTCGATCATGTCTGGGGGAAACGACTCTTCAAGTATGTTCCCGCCAACAACAAGCAGCGTGTCGAGCGGCTGCAGCGCCAAAGGAGCAGTATTAACGGCCAGTGTGGTAGAGCTATCTACCATACCTCCATTCATTGACATGACTGTCAGCTGATAAGTGCCTGGATTGTGCTGCTCCGCCCAATTGAATACCTCCAGTGGCCCGCTCAAATCGAGTAAATTGAAGCCAGGTGATACTAGAAATGCCACTTGTCGGGTCATCGGCGAGCTTAATAGATATTGCCACTCATAAAATATTGCAGATCTGCGATCAATTTACTAAGTGAGGATATTCCATAAACAACGTTACATTCCGCGCCGCATGGCGGCCATATGTCTTTGAGATATCGATCAGAGCGATATCCAGCGCGCGCATTGCCTGATTTCCAGTGAGCGGCGCCAAAATGCGGTCTACCGCCTTGGAACTGCCAGCAACAACGTCGGGCAGTAAGACCAAGCCATGGGCCAGGTGCACTGGCGCACTGCTCGCCGCAGTGGAGAGGGCCGTAGTAACGCCGTTGGTGGTGTAGGCTTCCGCAGTCAGTGCAAGCGCAATCTCATCATCCCCCTTCTTGACTGGAATGCCGAGTGTGATTTGCGGCTTCGTATCGCGGTTTGGCATGGTCGCATTGCCTGGATCGACCTGAAACGCATCGCTGTTGTGTTTCGAGTTCCAACCGTTGATGCCGACAGCAGAGGCGACCTGGGCGGCCTTTGCGTGGCCAGCAATTGCTTCGACGAGAGCGATGGAGGTCGGCATTGAAGCGGTGACGCCAGCGCTGGAAACTACCTTGCCGTCGGCAACATAACGGATATTTTTCTGCCATTTCACTTTCGGGAAGAGCCTCGCTCGCATCTCTTCATTGCTGTAATGCGAGGTTGCCCTACGGCCATCGAAAAGACCGGCTTTTGCAACGACCAAAGCGCCATAGCAAATACTGATTACAGTACATCCTTTGTCGCCCTGCTCCCGCACCCAATTCACAAGCTTAGAGTCGTTGAAGTTTTCGACCGCTGGCACGAAAAGATAGTCGGCTCCCTTCGGGTAACGCTGATCAAAATCGTCGACCGTCGAATCGAGATCAAAGGTAAGTGGGTGCATCTTCACTGGACCAGGCTTGACGGAAACTGACACTACCTCGGCCACCTGCGACCGCGCCATCACGCCGAATGGAATGCAAAAATCGCTAATTACGGTGCCCTCATTGAGAGCGACAACAGCGACCAGTGGCTTGGTACGCCCGAAACGCGGTTGATAGGTTTCGATTTTTTCCAGGTTTCGGTTGTTGGAAGCGTCAAACGCAAACACTCTCTTTGAGACCTCCTGGGCATCGGCTCCATTGCCGGCGAGCAAAAGGCTGCCAATCGCTGTGCCCACGGAGGCAATCGCCGTGCGCCGAGTCATAGCAACTTCATTCATGTGTGTCCCTTTTGCTCATAAGAGCGTGAAGGTAGCATCGACCAGATGGTGTCGCATAGGACGAAGATCGGTGTTTTTCGGCCATCGAAACACAACCCCAACGCAACTCTTGTTAGGCGTAAATAGCTGGGCGGATTCAAAAGCGAAGTTCAACATCTGCCACCCCATGCGGTCCACGGATGCCCCCCCCGCTCCCCGTCCCATCACTACTGTCATTTGCAGCCCGAAGACTGCTTCACTATTGCCAGCTCCGAAGGAGCAGTGACCTGCCCGGTATCTCCGAGACACTGATTTCCAGAGAAGACGACTCCATCCCCCGTTGAGCCCATGAGAAGAGTCGACTCACGGAAGAGCAGATGCTGGCGATCCTGCGCGAAGCGGAACGCACCACGGTGGCCGAGGCCGCCAAGAAGCCCGAGGTCAGCGGACCCACGATCTACGCCTGGCGCAAGCACTTCGGGCAGTCGGAAGTCGCTGACGTCAAGCGCATCAAAGCGCTGCACTTGTAGAACGGCCGGCTCAAGAAGCTGCTTGCGGAGCACGATCTGGACAGCCCATAACCGCGCATGGAGATTTTTTGAACACGAACATAGGTGACAGCCCTCTTGGTTTTTTCTATAATTCCAAAGTTTTCTGAAATTTGAGAAATTACCACCTGATGTGCGGGCAAGTTCTTACCGAACTTTTTGCCCCCCACATGCTCAGTACCAGCTGTAGCCGTTGCTGAATGACTCTGCGCCGAGCCCGTATCTCAATACTCTGGATCGCCATCGTCGCCGTCCTGTGTGGTGTGCTCGCGCCGTCGCTTACCAACTGGCTGGCATCCTCG
>NZ_BAAJYR010000169.1:0-7423 GCF_057546605.1 Acidovorax sp. KPB24-03
CGACACGCTCTGGCCCATCTGGCCCACCATCGCCCGCGCGCAGGCCGTCCTGTGCGCCTGGCTGCAGGACCGGGCGCCCGCCACCGCCGCGCTCCTGGCCGACCCCGAAGCCGCCGCCGTGCTGCGCAGCCAGGTCGTGCAGGCGCATCCGCAGCTGTCCCACGACCTGAGCGCCCTGCGCCGCGAAAGCATCCGTGCCGCGCTGCGGCAGGCGGGCGACGACACCGCGCTGACCGACGGCGCCTTCGATGCCTTCTTCGCGGAGCGCCAGCGCGTGGAGCTGTACGACGACGCCATCGCGGCGCTGGAATTCCTGGCCATGCGCTATCCCCTGGCCGCCCTGTCCAACGGCAATGCCAACCTGGACCTGATCGGCATCGGCGCCTATTTCCAGGCCCGCATCAGCGCACGCGAGTTCGGCATCGCCAAGCCCGATCCGCGCATCTTCCATGCGGCCGCCGAGGCCCTGGGCGTGCCGGCCGCCAGCGTGCTGCACGTGGGCGACGATGCCACGCTGGACGCGCACGGTGCCCTGGGCGCGGGCATGCAGGCGGTGTGGATCAACCGCGCCGAGGCGGCCTGGCCGCACGACGGCGAGCCGCACGCCACGGTGCCCGATCTCACCGAGCTGTGCCGGCTGCTGGCGTGACCGACACGCTCGCGGGCTGGGGCGTGTAACCGCCCAATGGAGGCGCCGATGCGTGGCCGCGCAGGGTGGGGCGGGTAGGCCCAATGGCTTTCCCGCAGGGGCATCCGCACGGGGATGATTGCTGAAGTGCTATTAAATCAATAGCTACAAGGGCAATGAGTACTGGGGCATGGAGCGCTTTTCACTCTGAATGGCAGTGCACAGCATGAAAGCGCCTGTGCGGCGGGCGGAACACTACGCCTGCTCCAAACGGGCGAGGTACGCCGCGACCCGATCATCATGATCGTCGGTGGCCCCGCCACCGAACCAGAAGGCCCGGGCGGCGCCGAGGGGCTGGCGGACGGGCTCGAGCGCGCGGGCGACCGTTCGATACGGCCGCAACGCATCGGTTTCGTCGGGCGAGCCCCAGATCGGGCGATCGCCGGCCGTGATCGAGAGAAGGTGGGGGGATCGCTCGATCGCGATGTCGGGGTCGCGGGCCAGCTCGGCCAGTGCGGGTTCGATCCGGTCCCAGTATTCGCGGCCGATGAACGTTCGCCAGCCCACATCGGCAATACCGGCTTCTTCTCCCGCCTTCCACCGATGCGGTGAACCTTCCCTGCGAAGCGCGGGCTCCACCATGTCGGCGTCGGTGCTGAACGCGGCCCGATGGCGCTCCGGATCGGCGCTCAACAGGAACCTGAGGCTGCTTTTGTGGGGTGGGAGAAATCGTCCCATGCCCATCGTGCCGCTGATGGTGGGCAGTTCCATCAAGGTCGCGCTGACTTCCTGCGCGAAGCCGTGCCAATGGGGCGAGTCTTGCGGTATCGCGGTCTCCAGAAAGAAACGGTCGCTGCGCTGCTCGATGCCGAAGAACGGCAAGCCGGGGTGCGGGAAGTCGGCGAGCGCGTGGCCGTAGCGGCGCAGGCCCTCGCCATACGGGGTGCCGCCGTCCCGGGCGAGATAGGCGCGGCCGTCGTTCAGGATGCGCGGCGTCGCCGGGCGGATCTTGCCCTTGTAGCCGGGAAAGTGGTACGAGGTTTCGTTCGCCGACGTGCCGAAGCGCGCTTCGAACTGGGCGTAGAGCTTGCGAAGGTGCGGGGCGATGGTCGGGGCGTGGATCGTGCCCTCCACGATCGCGATCGACCGGAACGCGGGCACGGCCACCGGTTCGTTTTCCCACATCAGAAACTCACGCATCGGTTGCCTCCCTCCCCATTTTTCCGTACCGGGGGTGTTGTTCGGAATGGCGGAATCTATCGCAGATCTTTCGGCGGGTGTTACGCCATCCCACACAACGCAAGCCCGCGGAGTGAAACCCAGCGACCAGCCATGCAGAATGTCCGGCAAGGTTTTTCAATCAACGGAGGGGTTTGGCATGCATCGACTCGATACGGGGCGTATCTTTCAACGATCGACACACGACGTCTGGCTGGCGAGTTGCCTGGTGGCATTCGGGTTGACGGCCTGTGGCGGCGGATCGGGATCCACCACGGTCACTCTGTCCGATGCCCTGAAGGTCGACACCACGTACGGCGAAGCCGGGGTGGCCACCTTCCCGCTCGGCACGCCATCCTTCGCCAGCCTGGGCGTGCAGCCGGATGGCAGGCTGCTGATTGCGGGCAGCAGGGTCGCGGTCCCCGCAGCCCCTTCGGGTTTCGGATCGCTGCCCGCCACGCAGACCTTTGTCGTCCGGATGGGCGCCGACGGACATGTCGACAGGGGCTTCGGCCAAAACGGCGAAGCACGGTTTTCCGTCAAGGGATACGAGTCGCTCGGCGATGTTCGACTCCAGGCCGACGGCAGAATCCTGGTGGCGGTTCAGGCACACGAGCCGTGTTTCTCACCGTCCTACCAGACCCGGTGCCTGACGGCGTCCGGGGAGCCCGGCACATGGCACCACACCGTGGTCGGCCTCACCGCGAATGGGGCGGTCGACAGCACATTCGGCACCCAGGGCGTTGCGGAGGGATTCGTCTCCACCAATCTCAACACCCTCGCTCTGGCGATCCAGCCCGATCAGAAACCCGTTCTGCTGACGTCCAACGACCGCCCCATCCTGCAAGTGTTCGGCCGCTCTTTGCGCCGCCTGTCTGCGGACGGAATCCCCGATGCCGCGTTCAATCAACCGACGGCATCGCAGCCGCCTGCGCCCTGCGAGGCCAGCGGCGCGGTGGTGCTGGCACTGCGCAACGGCAGCATCGTCACCGCAGGCCAACTGGGTGGCCGGATCTACGCAGACCCCCGATCCGACCCCGGGCTTTGCATCGCGGTGCACGCGGGCGGGACGCAGGCGCAGACCTTCGGTGGCTGGACGTCCTTCGGGGCGGAGTTGAAGGAATACCAACTCGCGCCCCATCCCGATGGCGGATTCGTCGTCGCCGCCAGAACCTGCGCGGGCAGCGACTGCCAGCTCAGCGTCGCCAAGTTCAGTGCCAATGGCGCGCTCGACACGTCCTTTGGCGACCAAGGCATCGAGCGCGTGGTGCTTCCTGCCAACTATCGCCTCAAATCCTTCTTCGTCCAGAGCGACGAAAGCATGAAGGCCTTCGGTGCCATCGAGGAAGGCGCGGCAGCGGGCACCACTGCACGCCGGTTCCGTGCGGTGTGGACGAGCCTGACGGGCAACGGTGCACTGGCCAACAATGACACCAACGTGGCGACTTCCATTCAGGACCCGCCGACCAGTGCAGAGCCGCGCGAGGTGCTCCGGGACGGCGCGGGGCGCTGGCTCGTGATCAGCTCGGAGGAAGACAGTGCGCGCAACCTGGTGCTGAGGGTCGTGCGCACGCTGGGCACGTCCACCGGCCGTTCGTAAAACCGCTAGGCCGCGAGGAAGTCCCGGATCGCGAACAACGTGGCGTCCGGCGCCTCCGTCATCTGGTGGTGGCCGACCGGCAGGCTCGCCACCTGCACCGCCTTGCCGGCCGCGCGCGCCGCCGCGATCAGGCCCTGCGCCGCCTTCGGGTTGGTCATCTGGTCCTGCGCGCCCAGGGCGAACAGCACCGGGCAGGTGATCCGCGCGATGGCCGCCTCGCCGCACGCATAGCGGTCGCAGGCCAGAAAGCCGCGGTGGAACACGTTCACGGCCGGGTTGCTGCGCAGCACGCGGCGGCCCAGGGCCATGCCCGCGCCAAAGGCCCAGAAGCCCGCGCCCGAGGGCGAGGCCAGCGTGCTGCGCGAGAACACGTTCACCATGCGCAGCGCCTTCTCGGGCGTGTTCAGGGCCGACTCGATGAGGGCGGGGGACACCTTCATCGGGTAGGCGGTGCCCACCAGCACCAGGTGCGTGATGCGGTCCTGCAGGCGGGCGGCGGCCTCCAGCGCGATCAGCGATCCCCAGCTGTGGCCCACCAGCGCGGCGCGGGCCACGCCGGCCGCATCCAGCAGCGCGGCGATGAAGCCGGCCGCCTGCTCGACGCTTTCGGGCGCATCGCCCTCGCTGCGGCAGTGGCCCGGCAGGTCCACCGCCAGCACGTTCCAGCCGTGGTTGGCGAAATAGCGGCTTTGCAGCGCCCACACGCTGTGGTCGTTGAGCACGCCGTGGATGAAGACGACGGTCGGCTTGGCCGCGTCGAACGCCTTGCCGCCGGTGTAGCAATAGGTGCCGTGGCCGTTGACGGTGATGCGCATCACGCACCTGCCTTTTCTGCGGCTTTCAGCGCGCGCTGCAGGTCGTCGATGAGGTCGTCCGCGTCTTCCAGGCCGATCGACAGGCGGATCGTGCCCTGCGAGATGCCGGCCTGGGCGAGCGCCTCGTCGCTCATGCGAAAGTGCGTGGTGCTGGCCGGGTGGATCACCAGGCTGCGGCAGTCGCCCACGTTGGCCAGGTGGCTGAAGACCTTCAGCGTCTCGATGAACTTCTTGCCCTGCGCGCGGTTGCCCTTCAGGTCGAAGCTGAACACCGATCCCGCGCCGCGTGGCAGCAGCTTTTGCGCCAGCGCGTGGCTGGGGTGCGAATCGAGCATCGGGTGCCCCACGCGCGAGACGAAGGGGTGGCTGGCCAGGAACTCCACCACCTTCTGCGTATTGCGCATGTGGCGCTCCATGCGCAGCGCCAGCGTCTCGATGCCCTGCAGGATCAGCCAGGCCGTGTGCGGGCTCATGCACGCGCCGAAGTCGCGCAGGCCCTCGCGCCGTGCGCGCAGCAGGAAGGCGCCCACGGTGCTTTCCTCGGTGAACACCATGTTGTGAAAGCCGTCGTACGGCTGCGTCAGTTCGGCAAAGCGCCCCGCGGTGCGCGGGCCCTCCCAGTCGAAGCTGCCGCCGTCCACCACGATCCCGCCGATCACGGTCCCGTGGCCCGACAGGAACTTGGTGGCCGAGTGGTACACCAGGTCCGCACCGTGCTCGAAGGGCCGCATGAGCCACGGCGAGGTGAGGGTGGAGTCCACCAGCAGCGGCACGCCGGCCTCGTGCGCGATGGCGCTCACCGTGGGAATGTCCAGCACGTCCAGGCCCGGGTTGCCCACGGTCTCGCCGAAGAACAGGCGGGTGTTGGGCCGCGCCGCGGCGCGCCAGCCGTCGATGTCGCCCGGGGCGACGAAGGTGGTCTCGATGCCGAAGCGTGCCAGCGTGTAGTGCAGCAGGTTCTGCGATCCGCCATACAGCGCGGTGCTGGCCACGATGTGGCCGCCCGCGCCCATCAGCGTGCAGATCGCCAGGTGCAGCGCGGCCTGGCCGCTGGCCACCGCGATGGCGCCCACGCCGCCTTCCAGGGCGGCCACGCGCTGCTCCAGCACGGCGTTGGTGGGGTTGCTGATGCGGCTGTACACGTGGCCCGGGCGTTCCAGGTTGAACAGCGCGGCCGCGTGGTCGCTCGACTCGAACACGAACGACGTCGTGAGGTGGATGGGAACGGCGCGCGCCCCGGTGGCCGGGTCGGGCGAGGCGCCCGCGTGCAGCGCCAGTGTGTCGAAGCCAGGGTCTGAGTAACCGGGCATCCGTGTCTCCTCTGTAGGGGGGTAAGCGCCGCATTGTGGGCTATATTGCGCAGGATTCAGCCAGCAGCGCTTTGGCGCGCACCACGGAGACCTCCCCCATGAAAGTCAGCGACATCCTTCGCGTCAAAGGCAACACCCTCTACACCGTCAACGCCGACGAGCCGCTGTCCCAGGCCGCTGAAATCATGTCCGAAAAGGACATCGGTTCGCTCGTGGTCATGGACCTGGGTGACCTGGTGGGCATGCTCACCTTCCGCGAAGTGATCCAGGCCGTGGTGAAGAACGGCGGTTCGGTCGGCACCCTGCTCGTGCGCACGGCCATGGACGACGCCCCGCTCACCTGCACGCTCGAGACCGACATGGACGAGGTGCGCCGCATGATGCTCAACCGCCATGCCCGCTACATGCCGGTGATGGACAAGAAGATGCTCATGGGCGTGATCAGCTTCTACGACGTCGCCAAGGCCGTCGTGGATGCCCAGAACTTCGAGAACAAGATGCTCAAGGCCTACATCCGCGACTGGCCCGAGGAAGACGCCCGCCCTGCGGTCTGATCGCTCCCTTCAAGCCCAACCGGCCCCATGCCGGGGTATCGATTGCCTGGTTTGCTATGTTTTTAATAGCATTCGGCGCGAGGTGGGATGGACCGGGCCGGGCCGCAAGGCTCGGTGATAATCGCGCCCCATGAGCGGCAACACACTCGGCACCCTATTCGCAGTCACCAACTTCGGTGAATCCCACGGCCCGGCCATCGGCTGCGTGATCGACGGCTGCCCCCCCGGCATGCCCCTGTCCGAGGCGGACATCCAGGCCGACCTGGACCGCCGCCGCCCCGGCACCAGCCGCCACGTCACCCAGCGCAACGAGGCCGACACGGTCGAGATCCTCTCCGGCGTGTACGAAGGCAAGACCACCGGCACGCCCATCGCCCTGCTGATCCGCAACACCGACCAGCGCAGCAAGGACTACTCCAACATCGCCGAGAGCTTTCGCCCCGGCCACGCCGACTACACCTACTGGCACAAGTTTGGCATCCGCGACCCGCGCGGCGGCGGGCGTTCGTCGGCGCGGCTCACCGCCCCCACGGTGGCGGCCGGCGCGGTCGCCAAGAAGTGGTTGTCCGAAAAATACGGCGTTCGCTTTCGCGCCTGCATGACGCAGATCGGCGAGCTGGCCATTCCGTTCGAAAGCTGGGACCACGTGCCCCAGAACCCGTTCTTCGCGCCGGTCGCCGACGTGTCCGCGTACGAGGACTACATGGACGCGCTGCGCAAGTCGGGCGATTCGTGCGGCGCGCGCATCCGCGTGCAGGCCACGGGCGTGCCGGTCGGCCTGGGCGAGCCGCTGTACGACAAGCTGGATGCCGACATCGCCCACGCCATGATGGGGCTCAATGCCGTCAAGGGCGTGGAGATCGGCGCGGGCTTTGCCAGCGTGGCGCAGCGCGGCACCACCCACGGCGATTCGCTCACGCCCAGGGGCTTTGCCAGCAACAACGCCGGCGGTGTGCTCGGCGGCATCAGCACGGGGCAGGACATCGAGGTGTCGCTGGCCATCAAGCCCACCAGTTCCATCATCAGCCCGCGCGAATCCATCGACGTGCACGGCCAGAGCACCGAGGTCATCACCAAGGGCCGGCACGACCCCTGCGTGGGCATCCGCGCCGCGCCCATCGCCGAGGCCCTGCTGGCGCTGGTCGTGATGGACCATGCCCTGCGCCACCGCGGGCAGTGCGGCGACGTCGAGCCGCCGGTGCCGCCGATCCAGGCATCGTTTCTCTGAGCCCGGGGCCCTCGGGCCCCCCCCGCCTCAGCGCGCGGCCGAGGCAGGCACGGGGGGCGCCACAGGGACC
>NZ_BAAJYR010000170.1:0-7400 GCF_057546605.1 Acidovorax sp. KPB24-03
CCTGCGCACCTACTACCAGCGCGAGGTGTCCCTCACCCGCGTGCCGGACGGCGCGGTGGAGCGCTTCGCCATCCACCCGCGCATGGGCACCGACAGCCTCTATGCCCTGCGCAGCGCGGCGCTGGCGGGCCTGGGCGCGGCAGTGGCCTCCGCCTGGGCGGTGGAGGCCGACCTGCGCCAGGGCCGCCTGCGGCACCTGGCGCCCGCGTGGCAGGCGGCGCCGCTGCCGGTGTACCTGGTCTATCCGCATGCCCGGTTCTATCCGGCGCGGCTGCGGCGGTTTCTGGATGCGATGCGCGCTACCTTGCCAACCTTGGCCGGCATGCGAGCGCCAGGTGGAGCCGGGTGACAGGGCCGGCCTACCAGGGCGAATAGAATGCGAATGGTTCGCATCCCTGCCCTCCGCCTTCGCTTGCCCACATGCCCACTTCACTGCACCCTGCGACCGTCGCCACCGTTGACGCGATCTATCGGTCCCACCACGGTTGGCTTCTCGGTTGGTTCCAGCGGCGGCTGGGCAGCGCGTGCCAGGCGGCCGATCTTGCGCACGACACCTTCCTTCGCCTGATGGCGTCGCGCGATGTGGCGGCGCTGCGCGAACCGGGTGCTTTCCTGCGCACCCTGGCGCATGGCGTGGTGGTGAACCACTGGCGGCGGATCGACATCGAGCGTGCCTGGGCCGCGGCAGTCTCGGCTCAGCCTGAGCCGGTCACCCCGTCCCCGGAGGAGCGCGCGGTGGCGCTCGAGACACTGTGCCGCATCGACGAGATGCTCGATCGGCTCAATTCCAAGGCACGCAGCGCCTTCCTGCTATCGCAGCTCGACGGCCTGGGCTACGCCCAGATCGGCGAGCAACTCGGGGTATCGGAGCGGATGGTCAAGAAATACATGGCCCAGGCGATGCTGCAGTGTCTTTTGCTGGCAGGCGAATGACGGAGGCGGGGGAGGCGTCCCCCTCCTTCGAGGACCTGCAGCAGGCGGCAGATTGGTTCGCCGTGCTGCAGGGCGGCGCAGTCAGCGAAGAGGAACGGCAGGAATGGCAGCGCTGGCTGGAGACCGGGCCCCGCCAACGTGCGGCCTGGGACCAGGTGCTGGCCGTGGCGGACGTCTTCGCCGGCGCTGCCAACCCTTTGGCGCGGCAGGTGCTGGAGCGCTGCCCTGCCGTATCGCGGCAACGGCGCACCGTGCGGCGCGCGCTGCTGGTGGCGCCCGCAGCGGTCCTTGCCGGCTGGGCGGTGTCGCAGCTTGGCCCCTGGCGCGGATGGGTCGCTGCCTATCGGACCGACACGGGAGAACAGCGCGCCGTCGCCTTGTCCGACGGCAGCGAACTGTGGCTCAACACGGCGACGGCCCTGGATGTCGATTACTCCGCCACGCTGCGCCGCCTTGTGCTTCATCAGGGGGAGGTGCTCATCACCTCCGGCCATGACCCTTCCAGTCCGCCAAGGCCCTTGGTGGTGGACGTGGCACCCGGAAGGCTCACGGCGCTGGGCACCCGTTTTTCCGTGCGTTACCAAGATGACGGCGGTGTCAGCGTGGATGTGTTCGAGGGCGCGGTACGCGTGGCACCCCGAGGCCGAGGCGAGCCGGTCGTCGTCCCTGCAGGGCGCGGCGCGCTGCTGCTTCACGACCGGGTGGACCTGACGCCAGGACAGGCAGGCGCGCTACCGGACTGGCAGCGCGGCATGTTGGTGGCTGACGGCATGCGGCTGGGCGACTTCATTGCCGAGCTGCGCCGCTACCAGCGCGGTTACCTGGCCTGCGCGCCGGAGGTGGCGGATTTGCGCATCGTCGGCTCCTACCCGCTCGCGGATACCGACCGCATCCTGTCGGCCCTGCAGGCCACCTTGCCGGTGCAAGTCCGCCAGCCCATGCCCTGGTGGACCGTGGTCGAGGCCCGCGCCAGTCCGGCCGCAGGAGCTGCCGCGCGTTGATTTTTTGGGCAGCGGGGTTCCCCTTTCGCGGGTTGGATTGGCATACCCCATGCCGACCCAACTCTTTCTGAACCCACCGCCACCATGCCTGCCTACCCGACCTTGCCACGCCGTCTTTCGGTTTCACCCCTGCTGCGCCCAGTGCGCCCCCGTGCGCTGCGGTTTGCCGCATTCGCGGCGGTGCCTCTCGCGGCCTGCATCGCGGCCATGCCGGTGCAGTCCCAAACCGCGGCGCCTGCCGCACGGGACTACGCCATCGCCGCCGGTCCATTGAGCACGGTGCTGAGCCAGTTCGCGGGCCAGTCCGGTATCTTGCTGTCGTCGAACGCAGCGCTCACCGAGGGCATTGCCAGCGCGGGCGTGCGCGGGCGCCTGACCGTGGACGAGGGCCTGGCCCTCGCTTTGGAAGGCACCGGCCTGCGGGCTGTGGCGGCCCCCGGCGGGATCTACACCTTGCAACGCAGCGCACCCACTGCTGCCATGCCCGAAGTGCGCGTCACAGGCCAGCGTCCGGCAGCGAGCGCTGCGACCCTGGCGCCGGTGACCGTCACCGCTGCCGCAGAGGTGGAGTCGGGCAAGGGGCCAGGCACCGGTTTCGTCGCACGCCGGGCCACTGGCGGTACCAAGACCGACACGCCGCTGATGGAAACACCCCAGTCCATCTCGGTCGTCACGCGCGGCCAAATGGAATCCCAGGGGGCTACCACGCTGGTGGAAAGCCTGCGCTACACGCCGGGGATCGTCGCGCAGTACGGAAACACCGATTTGCGCTACGACTGGTTCACCCTGCGCGGCTTCACCCCGCCGGCGCGCTACCTCGACAACCTGCGCCTTCCCTTCGGTGCGCGTGGCTATTCGCAGCCCCGCATCGAACCCTGGGGACTGGAGCGCACCGAAGTCGTCAAGGGACCGTCGTCCGTTCTGTACGGGCAAGCCGCGCCAGGCGGGCTCATCAACATGGTCAGCAAGCGCCCGACCGTGGTGCCGGTGCGCGAGATCGAACTGCAGGCGGGCAGCCACGAGCGCAAGCAGGCCGCCTTCGACCTCGGCGGGGCATTGGACGCCGACGGCGTCTGGAGCTATCGGCTGGTGGGCCTGCGCCGCGAAGCCGACACCTCGTTCGATGCGGTATCGGAGAAGAAGACCTACTTCGCCCCGTCACTGACGTTTCGCCCGGCGGATGCGACCCAGGTCACCCTGCTGGGCCAGTGGCAGTCCCTCGATTCGCCCGGCGGAGGCGGGGCACCCGCCCTGCCCGCTGCGGGCACATTGGATACCAGCAGGTATGCCGCGCTGCCGACCCGCACCTTCGTCGGCGAGCCAGGCTTTGATCGCTACCAGAATCGGCAGCGCTTCGTCGGCTACGAAGTGGAGCACCGCCTTGCAAGCGACCTCACGCTGCGGCAGAACCTGCGTTACGGCAAGGTCACCGCAGAAACGCGCCGCATCCAGGCCTTCTGCCAGGGCGCCTGCAACCCCGCGGCACTGGCACGCTATGCCTGGGCTTTTCCGGAAGCGGCGGACCTGTGGACCGTGGACACGCAGGCGCAGGCCGATTTCCGCACCGGCTCGGTGGCGCACACCGTGCTGGCCGGCATCGACTTTTCGGACGAGCGGGCGACCTATGACGAGAGCAACCTGCGTGTGCTTGCCAGGCCTTTCAACGCCTACGAGCCGGTGTACGGCACCGACAGCGGCGTGGTGCCGACAGTGGGCACCCATATTGAACAAAAGCGTCGCCAAGTGGGTGTTTATGCGCAGGACCAGATGCGGTGGCAGCGCTGGACCGGCGTGTTCGCCGGCCGATACGACCGGGCAGACACGGCCACCCGCACGCTGACCACGGCCACCGGCCGGTCGGTGGCCACGAACCAGGAAGACGGCCAATGGACCGGCCGCGCCGCGCTCATGTACACGTTGGACGGCGGCGTGGTGCCCTACATCAGCTACTCCACCTCGTTTCAGCCTGCGACTGGCACCGACCGGCTCGGCGGGGTCTTTGATCCCACGACCGGGCGTCAGGCCGAAGTGGGCGTGAAGTACCAGCCGGATGGATCGTCCGCCATGTTCACGGCCTCCGTTTACGAGCTGACCCAGCGCAATGTGCTCACGCCGGATCCGCTCAGCCGGTCGTTCAACGAGCAGACGGGCGAGGTGCGGGTGCGCGGACTGGAGCTGGAGGCGCGTGGCCCCCTCGCCCGGGGCCTGGACGCCATTGCGTCCTATGCCTACACCGACAGCCGCGTCACGCGCGCCAACGCCAACGCGGCCGGCACCAGCATCCAGAACAATCGGTTCGCCTTCGTGCCGCGGCAGCAGGCGGCGCTGTGGCTGGACTATGCGCTGCAAAGCGAAGACTTCGCCGGGCTGTCGGTGGGCGCGGGTGCGCGGCACACGGGCAGCAGCTATGGGGACAACGCCAACCTCTTCCTCGTCCCCAGCGTCACGCTGTTCGACGCCGCCATCCGCTGGGACCTTGGCCGGGTGCAGGCATCGCTCAAAGGCGTGCGGCTGGCACTGAATGTGGCCAACCTCACCGACAAGCGGTACGTGGCCTCGTGCATCGCATCCACGGGGTGCTACTACGGCGAGCGGCGCAGCGTTTATCTGACGGCGCGCTACAGCTGGTGATTCCAGAACTGCGAGCGCGGTGGGCTGCCCTGAGCACACCGCGCTCGGAGACGCGGACACGACGGAATCAGGCCACCTTCAACGCCGCCCGATTGGCATTCACCCGATCCCGCTCGGCCACCTTGGCCCGCACCAGCGGCAACAGTTCGCGGCCGTACTCGATCGCATCCACCAGCGGGTCGAAGCCCCGGATCAGGAACGTGGTGATCCCTAAGTCGTAATACTTGAGCAGTGCGTCCGCCACCTGCTCGGGCGTGCCCACGAGCGAGGTGGAGTTGGACCGCCCGCCGGTTTCGCGCGCGATGGCCGTCCACAGTCGCTCGTCCACGCGGTCGCCCTTGGCCGCATCGGCCAGCAGGCGCTGCGCGCCCTCGCTCTGCTGCGGGCCGGTGCCGCGCGCGTGGCCCTGGGGCACACCCAGGCGGCGGGTGGTTTCCAGGATCTGGTCCGCGCGGGCCCAGGCCTCTTCCTCGGTACGGCCCAGGATGGGGCGGAACGAGATGCTGAACTCGATGTGCCGGCCATGCTGCGCGGCCTCCGCGCGCACCTGGCGCACCAGGTCACCGGCCTGGGCGAGCGACTCGCCCCAAAGCGCATACACGTCGGCATGCTTGCCGGCCACCTTCAGCGCGGGCGCGGAGGCACCGCCGAAGTAGATGGGCACATAGGGCGCCTGCAGCGGCTTGACCTCGGACGCAGCGCCTTTCACCTGGTAGTAGGTGCCGTGGTGGTCGAAGGGGCGGTCCTCGGTCCACACGCGCCGCAGCAGCGTGAGGTATTCGTCGGTGCGGGCATAGCGCTCGTCGTGGCCCAGGAAATCGCCGTCGCGCTGCTGGTCGGCATCGGAGCCGCCCGAGATGTAGTGCACCGCCACGCGGCCGCCGGTGTAGTGGTCCAGCGTGGCCAACTGGCGCGCGGCCAGGGTCGGGGCCACGAAGCCGGGGCGGTGTGCCAGCAGGAAGGCGATTTTCTGCGTGGCCGAGGCGGCGTAGGCCACGGTCAGCAGCGTGTCGGGGCTGGTGCCGCTGGCCGGCACCAGGATGCGGTCGAAGCCCGCGTGCTCATGCGCCTGGGCAAAGGCCCGCACGTACGCCGGGTCCACGGCCGGGCCCTTGCGGGCGATGGTTTCTGACACCTCGTGCGGCTGGATCATGCCGATGAACTGGACACCCATGGAGACTCCTTGAAGGAACGTGAGACAGACAGCGAGCCACCGATGATGGGCATCGCGCCCACCCGCGCCAACGAAGAAAAACGCCTGTGGTCATTCGGTTTCTGCAAGGGGGCGCCGTCGGTCCGGGGCGCTGGGGGAAAGAAGAAAAACATGCATGCATATGAAAAACCCGCTTCCCTTGCCGGCGGCCGGGCTGGTGCAATGGCGGCATGCCAACCGCCCCCTCGCCCACCGCCCCCGTGAACAACCCGCCCAGCACGGCCCGCCTGCGCCACTTCGTGCAGCAGATCGCCGCCCTGCTGGAGCCCCGCCCGGCAGAGCCCGACCTCCTCGCGCGCGGGAGCGCCCTGCTGGCCGACCTGGTCTCGCACGACGACTGGCTGCCGCCGGAATATGCCCAGCCCGATCCCGAGCGCTACCAGCAATACCTGCTGCATGCCGATGCGCTCGGGCGCTTTTCGGTGGTGAGCTTCGTGTGGGGGCCGGGCCAGGCCACGCCCATCCACGACCACACGGTGTGGGGCCTGGTCGGCATGCTGCGCGGCGCGGAGCTGTCTCAAGCCTACGGGCAGGACGCCGATGGGCAGTGGCAGCCCCGCGGTGCGCCCCATCGGCTGCAGCCGGGCGACACCGAAGCCGTCTCGCCCACCATCGGCGACGTGCACCGCGTGAGCAACGCGCTGGCCGGCGAGACATCGATCAGCATCCACGTGTACGGCGCCAACATCGGGGCCGTGCAGCGGTCGGTGTACCGCGAGGACGGTTCCGTGCGCCCTTTCGTCTCCGGCTACAGCAACGCCACCCTGCCCAACCTCTGGAACCAGCCGCTCGCCGGCCCGGCCTCCCACACCGCTTCCTCCGCCTGCGCCGCCCCATGAGTGCCATGACCGATACCACCGCCTTTGCCACCACCCGCCCCCAACAGGTCCGCCAGGCCCTGCTCGACCAGCAGGAGATCGCACTGCTCGACGTGCGCGAAGAGGCCCCGTTCGCCGAAGGCCACCCGCTCTTCGCCGCCAACCTGCCCGCCGGGCGGATCGAGCTGGACGCCTGGACCCGCATTCCTCGCAGGACCACGCCCATCGTGGTGTACGACCACGGCGAAGGCCTGGCCGAGCCTGCGGCGCGCACCCTGCGCGCGCTGGGCTACACCGACGTGTCGCTCCTGGAAGGCGGCCTGCAGGGCTGGAAGGAGGCCGGCGGCGAGCTCTTCATCGACGTGAACGTGCCCAGCAAGGCCTTCGGCGAACTGGTGGAGAGCGAACGCCACACGCCCTCGCTGCCGGCCGAGGAGGTGCAGGCGCTGCTGCAGGCCAAGGCCGACGTGGTGGTGCTGGATGCGCGCCGCTTCGACGAATACCAGACCATGAACATCCCGGGCGGCATCAGCGTGCCCGGTGCGGAGCTGGTGCTGCGCGCCCAGGCGCTCGCGCCCGATCCAGCCACGCGCATCATCGTGAACTGCGCCGGGCGCACGCGCAGCATCATCGGCACGCAGTCGCTGGTGAACGCGGGCCTGCCCAACCCCGTGGCCGCGTTGCGCAACGGCACCATCGGCTGGCTGCTGGCCGGCCAGACGCTGGAGCATGGCGCCGACCGACGCTTCCTGCCGGTGCCGCCGGAGCAGCGCGCCACTGCCGCCGCCCGCGCCCGTGCGGTGG
>NZ_BAAJYR010000171.1:0-7388 GCF_057546605.1 Acidovorax sp. KPB24-03
CTCGCCGGCGCCCTGCGGCCAGGGCATGTCTTCATGGGCGCCGGGCGCGCGGGCGCCCAGGTGCGTGGCGCGGCGGCACAGCCGGGCCAGGGGCTGCGCCAGCCAGGCCATGCAGGCCACAGCCAGCAATGCGGCCGCACCGATCAGGGCGGCGCCAGCCAGGCGCCCGACGCTGCGCGCCCTCCAGCGGCGCGAGCAGGGCCTGCGCATCGTTCACGCGCGCCACGGTCCACTGCGTCATGGGCATGCCGGCCAGGCTGACCACATGGCCCGGCAGCCGCTCGGTGAAGCCGCGCCCCATGACCGGCTGATCCTTGTCGCCCGACCGCGCGAACACCTGCGACAGGCCGGCCTCGTCGCGCACGCTGCCCATCACCCGCGCGGGGTCCGGGTGCGACAGGATGGTGCCGTCGCGCGTGAAGACGATGAGCCGGGAATCCTTGCGCGCCGGCAGCGACATCGAGGGCGGCAGCAGCCCCTGCGACTGCAGGCGCAGCACGCCGGAGACGGCGCCCACCACCGTGCCCTCGTCCCGGTGCAGCGGGATCGTGAACATCACGCGCGCCTCGCTCGGCCGCCCGCCGATCAGGCCCGACACCAGCGGCTTGCCCTCCAGCATGGTGCGGCGCAGGCTGTCGCGTTCGGCCGGATCGAGGCTGGAGCCGCTGTCCAGGCGGCCGTATTGCAGATTGATGGCCACGGTGCCGTCCTGCCGCACCACCTGCATGGCATCGAAGAATCGCACCGCCGGCAGGCCCTGCTGCAGCAGCCAACCGAGGGACGACGGCGAGTCGAGCATGACCGGCTGAATGCCCTCTGCCACGGTGCTGAGCACCTTCTGGCTCTGCTCGATCTTGCTGGCCAGCAGCCGCGCGACCACTTCGACCTCGTCGGTCTGCTGGCTCACGAGGCGGCGCATGGCCTCCTCGCCGGCCGCGCGCGATACGGTCCAGGCGGCCATCGCCCCGGCGAACACCACCGCCAGCACGGCCACCAGCATCAGGCGCTGCACCAGGCGGCCGGGCAGCAGCCAGCCGGGCGTGTCGCCCGCCGCGTCCTGCTCCGCCTCGAGTGCCTCGTGCGATGGCGGGGTCATCGGTGCTCCGTGGACGAAGCACCTCTGGCAAAGGAGCGGCGAAAGGCGCAGGGCATGCTGTCAGGCGGAATGTGCAATGGGGTGCGAACGAATATACGCAGCCCCCCGAACGCGCGGGTTGGGTGGAACCCTCGGTCGGTCCGGGGGAAACCCTGAGCCCTTTCGCACCGCCGCGCCATGGCCGCGCCGCCCCGATCACCCGCGTGTTGCAGACACCCCACCCACGCCCTTGCGCGGGACGGCAGCCCCCCTTCAGCCGGCCCCGGCCACCACCTGCAGCGCGCCGGGCTGTGGCAGATTGAGCACATTGCCCGTGCCCGAAATGAGCCCGTGGTCGCGCAGGTGGCGCAGCACGCGCGACAGGGTTTCCGGCGCGATGCCCAGCTGCGCGGCGATGAGCCGCTTGCGCTGGTGCAGCGTCACGCGCAGCGTGCCCGCATCGTCGTGCTGGGCGTGCCGCAGCAGCCATTGGGCGCAACGCGCCTCGGCGTCCTGCGCGAGCCGGCTCACGGCCAGTTCGGTCTGCTGGCAGTAGCCCCGCGCCATGTCGTACACCAGCGCGCGGGCGGGCGACGGCAGCGATTCGAAGCCGGACTGGAAGGCCTCCAGCGGCATGCGGCGCAGCAGCACGCGCGTGTCCGCCACCATGTCCACCATGCACGCCTGGCCGAGCAGCGCGGGGGCGGCATCGAGCCAGCACGGCCCCTCCACCGCACCCAACTGGTGCCGAAGCTGCCCATCCTCGCGCACCCCGAGCAGCACGCGGCCGCTGTCCAGGTACAGCACGCTGGCCGGACGCTGGTGGCGCTCGCGCAGCACCTCGCCGGCAGGGGCCTCGGTCTTGGTCGGCGCAGGGGAGGAAGGAGAGGGAAACATAGAGCCGCCACTGTGACCGCAGCACGGCCGCGCGGTGTTGAGCAAAGTCAAATGCGGTGCGCTCTGGCCGCAGCCGCCGCGCCCGGATGCCGCGGGCGCCGCATTCCCCCACAGGTCGAATGGTGAAGGCACGGTCCTTGCTTGGAGCCCTTTGCAAATCGACACGTTTTTCCTGGCCCGTTGAAGGCCCGTATGCCCCGCCGAGCCATCGGCACCTTCCCTTCCCCTTTTCCCTTTCGCAGGAGTCGTATGAAAAAGAATTGGATCGCGCTGGGTGCAGCGCTGCTTTGTTCCGCCGGGGCGCAGGCCCAAAGCTCCGTGCAGCTCACCGGCCTGGCCGACGTGTTCGCCGGGTCCATCAAGATGGCAGGCGATGCGGGCCGCAAGTCGGTCGTGGACAGTGGCGGCCTCACGACCTCGTGGTTCGGCTTCAAGGGCACGGAAGACCTCGGCGGCGGACTGAAGGCCAACTTCCAGCTGACCTCGTTCATCAAGGTGGACAACGGCTCGCAGGGGCGCTTCGCCAACGACACGTTCTTCTCGCGCGACGCCAACGTCAGCCTGTCGGGCGACTTCGGCTCGGTGATGCTGGGCCGCTGGATGGCTCCCAACTTCCTGCCCTCGGTGGTGGGCAATCCGTTCGGCGATTCGTTCACCTTCTCGCCGCTGATCCTGCACATGAACGTGCCGCTGTTCAACGGCACCGGCTGGGGTGCGACCACGCCGTCCGACACGGGCTGGAGCAACCAGATCGTCTACAGCACGCCGAAATTCGGCGGTTTCTCGGCCAACATCCAGTACCAGTTCGGCGAGCAGCCGGGCGACAACGGCAAGAAGAACTTCGGCGCGAACTTCTTCTACTTCGGCGGCCCCGTGACGCTGACGGGCTTCTACGAGCGCGACCAGATCAGCAACCCCGCCGTTCCCAATGCCTACCTGGGCACGAAGAAGACCGACTGGATGCTGCTGGGCGCCTACGACTTCGGCCTGGTCAAGCCCTTCGTGAGCTACGGCGAGGCCAAGGCCGACAACACCACCAACAAGGCCAAGACGGTGCAGCTGGGCGCCTCGGTGCCGGTCGGCCCGGCCGGCAAGGTGCTGGTGGAGTGGGTCAAGACCGAGATGACGCAGACCGACATCGACCGCAAGACCTTCACGCTGGGCTACGACCACTTCCTGTCCAAGCGCACCGACGTGTACGCCATGCTCATGAACGACCGCATCACGGCGCAGACGAAGGGCAACAGCTTCGGCGTGGGCATCCGCCACCGCTTCTGATCGCCGCACGGCGCGCAGGGCGCCCCAAAACAAAAAGCGCGGGAGTCGCCTCCCGCGCTTTTTTTTATGGATGCGGCAGCGCTGCCGGATCAGACCTTGCGCGACAGGTCCCACATGGCATCGACCAGCAGGTCGATGTCGCGCGCGTCGTGCCACAGGTGGGTGGAGATGCGCACGCCGTAGTGGTTGGCCGGCGCGCCGATGACGGGGAAATCGGCGTTGCGGATCACGAAGCCCTGCGGGTATTCGCTCAGCATGCGCGCCACGAAGGCCGTGGATTTCTGCGCGTTCATCACGTCGTCCTTGTTCGGGAACGGATTGAACGAGGTGAGCGCGGAGAGCAGCTTGGGATCGTCCTTGGGCGAGTACAGCGCATCCACGCCCCAGCGCTCGGCGATCTTTTCCTTGAGGTAGGACGACAGCGTGAGGTCGTAGGTCTCGATCTTCTTGCGCCCGATGCCGTCCCACTGCGCGCAGGCCTGGGCCAGCGCCATGAACATGGGCGTGTGCAGGCTGCCGCAGCTGGTGATCGTCGCGGCGATGTCGTAGGTCTCGGTGCCGTTGATGGTGCGGTCCTTGGCGGCGTAGGAGCTGGTGTGCACCGGGAACCACCTGGGCAGCGGCAGCGGATTGGAGGCGCGCATCTTGTTGCGCACCACCAGGATGCCGGTCGAGCCCGGGCCGCACTGCCACTTGTGCCCCGCGCCAGACATGAAGTCCATGCCCAGCTCCGCGTAGTTGTAGGCCATCATGCCCGGCAGGTGGGCGCCGTCCACGATGCTGATGAGCTCGTGCGCCTTCACCACCGCCATCAGCTCGGCGATCGGCAGCATGGTGCCGGTCTTGTACGTGGGCGAGGACCACATCATGGCGCGCACGCGCTTGCCCTGGGCCTTGAGCGCGCGGATGCGCTCGTCGAACAGGTTCACGTAGGTGGCGGCCGTCTGGTTGTTGCCCACCGGCAGCGCGATGCGCGAGACCTCGATGCCGTAGCGGTCGGTGGCGATCTTGAGCGGCGTGTCGCCGCCGCCGTGCTCGTGGTTGGTGGTGACCACCACATCGCCGCGCTGCCAGTCCAGCCCCAGGATGGCGTGGCACATGCCCGAGGACGTGTTGGCCGAGAACGCGAGCTCGTCCGCATCCACGCCGAAGCCCGGGGCCACCTGCTTGCGCAGGTCCAGCAGGTTGCCGTAGCCGCTGCCGGAATCGGCCGCCTTCTTGCGGTTTTCGGCATCGAACGTTTCCAGCACCAGCTTGGGCATGGAGCCGCCGGTGCCGATGTTCATGTAGGTCTTCTCGGGCTTGAGCACGAACATGCCCTGCACGCCCGTCCAGAACGCCTCGTCGCGCATGAGCTGCTCGCGCAGGGCTTCGGCCTGGGTCTGCGCGCCGCTGCTGCCGCAGGCGGCCACCAGGGGCCCGAGCGTCGCGGCGCCGGCGCCATAGCCGAGCACGCGCAGAAAGTCGCGGCGCTTGGCGCTCCAGCGCGACACCGCGGACAGGTCCAGGGGAGCGGCAGCGCCGGGCGCGGCCATCAGGGGGGTGGCTTCATTCATGGGAAAACTCCTTGGGGCGTGGAGGCAGGACCACAGCGCTTCAGCGGCGGCCGACGATGGCCGAGATTTCGATCTTCACGTCGCGCGGCAGCCGCGCCACCTCCACCGTGGCGCGGGCCGGCGCAGCGGTGCGGAAGTACTCGCCGTACACCTTGTTCATGGCGGCGAACTCGTTCAGGTCCTTCATGTAGACCGTGGTGGAGAGCACGTCCTCGTACGACAGGCCCTGCGAACGCAGCTTGGCGCCCATGAAATCGAGCACGGCGCGGGTCTGCTCCTCGATGGTGGTGCCGTTGACCGCATTGCCCGCCGCATTGAGGGGCAGGACGCCCGAGAAATACAGCGTGTTTCCGTGGGCCACCATTTGCGAATACGGCCCGATGGCCGGATAGATCTGCGTGGTGGACAGCACCTCGCGCTTGGACGGCGCGGCGCAGCCCGTCATCAGCACGCAGGCCGCCAGGGCAGCGCCCGCCCAGGCCACGCGGTGGCGGTGGATCCGATTACTCATGGAATGTCCTTTGCAACGACTTTGAATATGACGATGAAAATGATTCGGCCCATGCACGGATAAACCGGCAGGCCCCATCCATTTCCATGCGACCGCATTTCCCATAATCTTCCGGCGCGCCTTCTTCTGTCCTGGAAATCCCGATTCGCGAAAGAATTTTAGGCAGCACAACCCGCTAAAACGAAGCACCTTTTTCCCTTACGCAGTAGTACGCAGACCGGCCTACGCAGGAGTACGCAAACCACCGCCTCGCCCGTGGCTGGCACGGCTTCTGCTGCAAAGGCCTTGCTGTGGTGCGGATGCTGCGGTAGCAAGCACTCACAAGGTGCGCACCAAGCCGGTGCCGACGCCCGATCCGCAGCGGCCCCAGGCACCACGGGGGTGATTATGGAAGCCGCCTTTCCATAATCACTCCCCAGGCAGCCCCGATGCATTTTGAGTTTTGGTGATTCTCCGCCCCATTCGACCGCACCGACCGTCTTTACATATGTTCACGGATTCCCGGAATATCCCATGATCCCTCGAAACAACCCGCTTGACATTGGCGTGCGGCGGCAGATAGTCATCGCTTTCCTATCCAAGAAACCCTTCATGCAATTGCGGCTCAAGCTTTTGCTGCTGTCGACCATTCCCATCCTGTGGCGCTGGGTTCCGTGGCCGTCACCGTGCGCCACCAGACCCTGAAGCTGGCGCACCAGGAGCGGGAACTGGTTGAATCCGCCTACCTGCACAGCAAGGAGACCGAGCTGCACCATTACGTGCAGCTGGCCCAGAGCGCGATGGCGCGCATCGCGGCCGATGTGGCGGACCCGGCGGCGCGCCACCAGCAGGCGCTGGCCCTGCTCTCGCGCATGCAGTTCGGCAAGGACGGGTATTTCTTCGTCTACGACCGCCAGGGCAACGTGCTGCTGGACGCGCAGCAGATGGGGCTGGCCGGCGTGGACCTGTGCGACCCGTCCAACCCGCAGAGCGAGGCGCCGGCCAACCTCATCCTCGCCAAGGCGCGCGAGGGCGGCGGGCTGGTGCGCTACCTGTGGCAAAAGCCCTCATCGCAGCAGACGGTGCCCAAGCTCGCCTACGTGATGACGCTGCCCGGCTGGGAATGGGTGATCGGCACCGGCCTGTACCTGGACGACGTGCACGACACGCTGCGCCGCATCGACCTGCGCGCCCAGGAGAACATCGACGGCACGCGCCGGCGCATCTACGGCATCGCCGCGCTGTGCATCGTGCTGATCGGGCTGGCCGGGCTGGCGCTGAACCTCAGCGACCACCGCGTGGCCAGCGCCAAGCTGCGCCGGCTCGCGCAGCGGGTGGTGCGTTCACAGGAGGAAGAGCGCGTGCGCGTGGCGCGCGAGCTGCACGACGGCGTGGTGCAGGTGCTGGTGTCCTCCAAGTTCCTGCTGGAAACCGCCCAGGTGCAGTGGGCCGAGCGCGCGGCGCACGGCCCGCACCACGTGCTGGACCAGGGCCTGGACCGGCTCAACCATGCGCTGCTGGAGATCCGCCGCGTCTCGCACGGCCTGCGGCCCGCGTTGCTGGACGACCTGGGCCTGGCGCCAGCCCTGGCCCTCATGGCGCAGCAGGTGCAGGAGCACACCGCGCTCGGCGTGCGGTTCGTGCTGCGCGGCACGGCGCACCCGCTGCCCACCAGCCACGGCACCGCGCTGTTCCGCGTGGCGCAGGAGGCGCTGACCAACGCCCAGATGCACGCCCACGCGACGCAGGTGGAACTGCTGCTGCGCTTCGGCCGCCGGCGCGTGAGCCTGTCGGTGATCGACGATGGCCGCGGCTTCGACGTGCAGCGCGTGCAGGCCGACGGACAGGGCGGCATCGGCCTGCGCAACATGCGCGAGCGCATCGAGGGCCTGGGCGGCACGTTTCGGCGTGGCCTCCGGCCGCCGCGGCACGCGCGTGCTGGCCGTGCTGCCGCTGCAGGGCGACAACGACGCGCCCTACCCCGGGTTTGAACCGTCGCAGGTGCCCGCATGAGCGGCGGCGCCCCCATCCGCGTGCTGCTGGTGGACGACCACCCGCTGGTGCGCGACGGCGTGCGCATGCGGCGGAGGCC
>NZ_BAAJYR010000172.1:0-7348 GCF_057546605.1 Acidovorax sp. KPB24-03
CCCGCGTCGCTGTCCACGACGAGGATCCGCCAGTCGGGCCCGCCCTGCGGGTCGCAGGTGCGGACGGTGCGCGCGGCGGCGACTTGCGGCGCGGGACAGTCGGGCACCACCCCGGCGTTCATGCGGCAGGCAGGTGGCGGCTGCACGGGGCGAGCGACACGCGATTGCGGCCGCCGCGCTTGGCGACGTACAAGGCCTCGTCCGCCAGACCGTAGGCGTTGTCGAAGGTGCCGCCCTGCGCCAGGCAGCTCAGCCCGAAGCTGGCCGTGATGCTGCTGCCATCGGGCAGGTCGAAGCGGTGGGACTCGATGGCCTGGCGCAAGGCCTCGGCCACCGGCATCGCCGTGTCGTGGCCCTGCCCCGGCAGCACCACGGTGAATTCCTCGCCGCCGACCCGGCCGACCTGCGCGGTCGGGGGCACGACGGCCTGCAGGCAGGCGACCACGCCCAGGATCACCCGGTCGCCCATCGGGTGGCCAAAACTGTCGTTGATGCGCTTGAAATGGTCGATGTCTAGCACGATCAGCGCGAGGCCGCCGCTTTGCAGCTGCTGGTTGACCCGCTCGATGATGGCCGCCCGGTTGAGCACGCCGGTCAGCGGGTCGTGGTTGGCCCGGTACTCCAGCTGGGCCGCCAGGTCCTGCAGCCTCAGGTTCAGCTGGTTCATGTCCAGCTCCGCCCGGTCGCTGCGGCGCACCAGGCGGCGCGTCTCCCGCAGCAGCCGCTCGTAGGCGACCAGCAGGTCCCCCAGCGCCTGACGGCAGGGGGCCTCTTCCAGGCCTGCATGCCGCTGGTAGGCGCTGCGTGCGACCAGCAAGGCCTGGTTTTCGGCTTCGAACAGGTCCGGGGGGGTCGCGGCGTCCATGGGCATCAGGCCGCGCTGACGGGGTGGGTCGAGAAATGGATGGCGGGAAAGTCTTCGCTGAGTTCCTGGCCGAATTCGAGGATGGTGTCGTCCTCCTCATCGTGGTACCAGTGCACCACGACCTCGTTGCCCGCGCCGGCCGCATCGCTGAGCGCCTCGATCAGGTTGAAGAGCATCTTGGTGCTCGAACTGTTGAAGTAGGCGAGCGCGATGCTCACCTCGATTTTGGTGTCCACCTGCCCGGCCAGGTAGGCCCTGAGCTGCGTGAGAACGTCGCCATAGAACGCCGCGGCATTCTCGGGGTAGGACTCGCCGCGCAAGCTCAGCGTATGGGCGTCGAACTTGAAGTCCACCTCCGGTGAACTGGGGGTCGGTGCGATGTAGAGGTTGTCCATCTGTGATCTCGATTCGTTTGCGGGCTTGGCGCGTCAGATCGCCGCTTTCAGATAGAACACCGGTGCCTGGTCGGGTCCTTGCGTCGCGTCGAAGCCAAATTCCAGCGGCTCACGGGCGTCGCGTGCCATGGTGAGGAACCCCATGCCTGCGCCCTTGCTGCCCTCGGGGGTCTCCTCGCGCAGGGTCTGGCGGTAGGCCTGCTTGATTTCTTCCAGCGTCATGCTGCGCAGCGCGGCCAGCTTCTCGCGCAGTTCGTCGGCGATGCGGGGCTCCACCGGGTTGGCGCACAGCAGCAGGAAGCTGCCGTCGGCTTCGCGGCGGATGCACACCGAGCCGTGGCGCAGTTCGCCGTTGTCATGGCTGGGCGGCGTGAGGGTGTCGGCGGAGTAATGGATGATGTTCTGCGCCATCTCCACGAAGGACGAGAACAGCTTGCGCCGGGTCGGTCCCGCCACGTCGGCGACCTCCAGCTGCAGTTTCACCGCATCGGCCATGGCCGCGATGATGTTCTGCGAGAAGTAGCCCACGTAGTAGAAGATGACGCGGTGCTGCCTGGCCAGGTTGAAGAAGGAACCGGGGTTTTCAGCGTTCATGAACGAGGGCATGGCGGATTTCCGTCTCAGGTGCGAAAGCAAAAAAAGGTGAGGTCGTCGCGGCGGTGGTGATCGCCCTGGCCCTGCCACTGCTCCAGCGCATCGAGCACAGCCCGGTTGATCTCCACGGGCGTGCGCTCCCGCTGCTCGAAAAGCAGCTCCCGCACGCGGCGTTTTCCCAGCGCGATCGCGCGCGGGCCGCCCACCTGGTCGATCAGGCCGTCGGTGCTGACGAAAACCAGCGTGCCGGGGGGCAGGATCAGCTCTTGGTTGTTCCAGGCGAAATCGAAGTCGCTGTCCACGTAGCCCACGCCTTTGCGCTGTCCCTCGATGATCTCGACCGCGTCGGCGCCGGGCCGCACCAGGAACAGCGACAGCCGGGCCCCCGCGAAGACCAGGCGCCCCTGCGCCGGCTCGAACCAGAAGCAGGCGGCATCCATGCCGTCGTTGGAGCGCTCCGTGCCTTCCTGCGCATCCTGCTGCCCCAGCATCTGCTTGATGCTGCGGTTCACGCTGCCCAGCAGCTGCGCGGGATCGCGGGCGCCGTGCTGCTTGATCGCCTGGTTGAGGCTGGTGGAGGCGATCAGGGTCATGAAGGCGCCCGGCACGCCATGGCCCGTGCAGTCGGCGACGGTGGCGAACCAGCCGTCAGGCTCGGTGCTGAACTGGTAGAAATCGCCCCCGACCACGTCTCGCGGCTCCCAGACCAGGTGCGCGCCGGGGCACACGCGTGCCAGCGCCTCGAGCGAACTGCGCAGCGTGGACTGCTGGATCACGCTCGCGTATTCGATGCTGTGCATGACCTGGCGGTTGCGCGAGGCCTGCATGTCCGCCACCACACGCATCAGCTGCAGCCCGTTGCCCACGCCGATGAAGGCGCCCTCGTGGGTGATGATGAAACCATCGGACAGGGCCTTTTCGCCGCATTCCACCGTCTTGAACGTCAGCGCCTCGATGTCCAGCGCGGCATCGACGATCAGCGGTTCCTTGTCCATGAACGCGATGCAGCTCTTGCGGCCGTAGAGCTCCATGCGAAACGGCTTGCTCATCTGGGAGAGGAAGATGTTGCGGTTGATCAGCCCGATGGGCTGCCGACCCTCCACGACAGGCAGGCTGACGAGGTCGCGGTGCTGGCCGAACACCTCCATGACCTGTTCGTTGGTCTGGTCGGTCGTCATGCAAGGCACCATGGTGCACAGGTCCGCCGCACTGGGCTGACGGAAACGGGGCCGAAAGCTGCTCAGGTACTCGGAATTTGCGGACATGGGGGCCAGGGGTGTTTGTTAGCAAATGTTATTCATTCCATGTTTCGCTTCGATGACAGGATGGTGACGGTATGGCGCTGCGCAGAGGCCGTCGAGCCTCCGGGCCATTGAAGGGGCGGCTTCAGAAGGACGGGGGATGTGCCAGGAACGGGTGCTTTCCCATTCCGTTGCGATGAAGGGGCGAGCCCCACGGCGGCGCACGGCAAGGAGGCCACGCTCCGGGGGCCGGCACGCTGCGCGCATGCCTGCCGTTTCGATTCGGACCCCGACGACAGCGCCCGCCACCGCGGTCGGATCGTTGGTGTGAATGCCGATGCCTACGCTTTGCGTGGCCTGACCTTGCCGGCCGCCAGCTTGGCACGCTCCCGCGCCACCTCGACATCGGCATCGAACGCCAGCGCCACGCCCATGCGCCGCTTCACGAAACTCTCGGGCTTGCCAAACAGGCGCAGGTCGGTGTTCGGCACGCGCAGGGCCTCGTCCACGCCGTCGAAGGCGATGCCTTGCGCATCCATGCCGCCGTAGATGACGGCGCTGGCGCCCGGGCTGCGCAGGGCGGTGTTGACGGGCAGGCCCAGGATGGCGCGCGCGTGCAGCTCGAACTCGCTCTGCACCTGCGTGGCCAGGGTGACCAGGCCCGTGTCGTGCGGGCGGGGGCTCACCTCGCTGAACCACACGGCATCGCCCTTCACGAACAGTTCCACCCCGAAGAGCCCCTGGCCGCCGAGGTCGTCGGTCACGGCCTTGGCGATCTCACGGGCGCGCTCCAGGGCCGCGGGGCGCATGGGCTGGGGCTGCCAGCTTTCCACGTAGTCGCCGCTGACCTGGATGTGGCCGATGGGTTCGCAAAAGTGCGTCTCGGGCTGGCCGCCTTCGCCGAGCGCGCGCACGGTGAGCAGGGTGATCTCGTAGTCGAAGTCGATGAAGCCTTCGACGATGACGCGGCCATGGCTCACGCGACCGCCGGCCATGGCGTAGTCCCAGGCCTTTTGCACGTCGGCCGGGCCGTCGATCTTGCTCTGGCCCTTGCCGGAGCTGCTCATCACGGGCTTGACGATGCAGGGGTAGCCGATGCCGCCGTCAATGGCCGCCTGCAGCTCTTCCAGCGAATTGCAGAATTGGTAGGGGCTGGTGGGCAGGCCCAGCGTTTCGGCGGCCAGGCGGCGGATGCCTTCGCGGTCCATGGTCAGGCGCGCGGCGCGCGCGGTGGGAATCACGCGCACGGTGCCGGCGGCCTCCAGCTCTTCGAGCATGGGCGTGGCGATGGCCTCGATCTCGGGCACCACGAGGTGGGGCCGCTCGGCCTCGATGAGCGCCTTCAGCTGGGCCGGATCGCTCATGGTGATGGTGCGCGCGTGGTGGGCCACCTGCTGGCCGGGCGCGTTCTCGTAGCGGTCCACGGCAATGGTCTCCACGCCCAGGCGCTGCAGGGCGATGAGGACTTCCTTGCCCAGCTCGCCCGAGCCGAGCAGCATGACTTTGGTGGCCGAGGGCGAAAGGGGGGTGCCGAGAGTGGTCATAGCAGGTGAAGGGATGGAATGAAGAAGAAGGGTCGGAAAAAAACGGGGGCTCGGTCCCGGAGGACGGCGAACAATAATAGACGCCCATGGCGCATCCCCCCCTTCTCCAGATCGATCACCTGCACAAGCGCTACGGCGATGCCACGGTGGTCGACGATGTCTCGTTCTCCATCGCGCCCGGCGAATGCCTGGGCGTCATCGGCCCCAACGGCGCCGGCAAGACCACCACCATCCGCATGTGCCTGGGCCTGACCGCGCCCGACGGCGGCAGCGTGCATTTCCACCCGGAAGGGGCCGGCTCGCCGCTCGCCATGCCCCAGGACGCGCTGGCCATCAAGGCGCAGCTGGGCGTGGTGACGCAGTTCGACACGCTGGACCCGGACTTCACCTGCGCGGAGAACCTGCGCATCTTCGGCCGCTACTTCGGGCTCAAGGGCGCGGTGATGCAGGAGCGCGTGCCGCGCCTGCTGGAGTTCGCGGCACTCACGCACAAGGCCGGCGCCAAGCCGGGCGAGCTGTCGGGCGGGATGAAGCGGCGCCTGTCGCTGGCCCGCGCCCTGGTGAACGACCCGCGCCTGCTGCTGCTGGACGAGCCCACCACCGGCCTGGACCCGCAGGCCCGCCACCTGATGTGGGAGCGCCTGCAATTGCTGGTGCAGCAGGGCAAGTCGATCCTGCTGACCACGCATTTCATGGACGAGGCCGAGCGCCTGTGTTCGCGCCTGCTGGTGCTGGACCACGGCCGCAAGATCGCCGAAGGCCGCCCGCGCGAGCTGATCGCCGAGCACCTGGAGCCCGACGTGGTGGAACTGTTCGGCGTGGGCGCCGTGGCGCTGGCCGAAGACGCCGCCCTGCGCCCGCTCGCCGCCCCGCGTGGAGGCGAGCGGCGAGACGGTGTTTTTCTACACGCACGACGCCCGGCCGCTGCTGGCCGCCCTCAGCACGCACGGGCACCTGCGTACGCTGCACCGGCCGGCCAACCTGGAAGACCTGTTCCTGAAGCTCACCGGCCGGCAGATCCGCGAAGACGGCTGAACCGGCCGCCTGGTAAAAAAGCCGGGCCGCGCGGCTTTGGAAAAAAAATATTTCGCGCGGCCTGCATCCAAACGGCGTTCCCATGGGTAGTACCTGCAGCAGCGGAGATTGCTGCTGCTTTTTTCAACCCAACCGAAGACAAGGGAAACGCCATGACCATCCAGCCAACGCTCTCTCGCCTCATCCCCCTGACCGGCGCCATCGCCGCCGCGGCCCTGCTCGCGGCCTGCGGCTCCATGTCGGCATCGGGCCCGAAGTTCTCGCAGGACAGCCTGCCCGAGTCGATCAAGGTGCCGGCCGGCAACAAGGTGGCCTGGGAAACCGTGGGCGTGGGCGACATCACCTACGAATGCCGCGACAAGGCCAACATGCCCGGCCAGACCGAATGGGTGTTCGTGGGACCGAAGGCCGTGCTGAACGACCGCAGCGGCAAGCAGGTGGGCACGTATTACGGCCCGCCCGCCACCTGGGAGGCGCAGGACGGCTCCAAGGTCACCGCCACGCAGCTGGCCGTGGCGCCGGCCGGCACCGGCAACCTGCCCTACCAGCTCGTGAAGGCCAACCCGGCCATGGGCTCGGGCGCGCTGACGGGCGTGACCTTCATCCAGCGCGTGGCGCTCAAGGGCGGCGTGGCCCCGGCCGCGGCCTGCACCGCCAACAACAAGGGCGACCGCCAGACCGTGAAATACCAGGCCGACTACATCTTCTGGAAGGCCGCCTGACGGCCCGGGCGGGTCTTTCAGGGTCGAAAGCCTTTGGAGCACGGTCATGTCGGCTACCATGCGGCCCACGTTCCGGGCGGCCGATCGACGCCAGCGCCCGGCCTTCGACCGCTGGAGCCACCGCCCCTTGCCTTCCACGCCTGCCGCTGACGACGACTTCGACTACGAAGCCACCCTGGCCCGCTGCGCGGCGGGCGACCGGCAGGCCATGCGCCGCCTGTACGAGCACGAGGGGCCGCGCCTGCTGGGCGTGGCCTGGCGCATCGTGCGGCAGCGGGCGTTGGCCGAGGACATCGTGCACGACGCCTGCGTGAACATCTGGACGCGCGCCGGCAGCTTCGATGCCAGCCGGGGCAGCGCCCGCGGCTGGATCTACAGCGTGGTGCGCAACCTGGCCCTGAACGCCGTGCGCGATGCGGGCCGCACCTCGACGTGGACGACGACACCGTGCAGGCCCTGGAAGCCGAGCAGTCGGTGCAGGCCCACCGCGAGATCGCGGAAGCCTTCGAACTCAACGCCAGCCTGGGCCGCCTGCAGCACTGCCTGGAGGGCCTGGACCCGGCGCGGCGCAACTGCGTGCTGCACGCCTATGTGGATGGCTGCTCGCACGGCGAGATCGCCGAACGCCTGGGCGCGCCGCTGGGCACCGTGAAGGCGTGGATACGGCGCAGCCTGACCTCGCTGCGGGAGTGCATGGCATGACCGCGCCGATCCCCCATCCCGCCGTGCCCGAAGACCTGAACCTGCTGGCCGGCGAGTACGTGCTGGGCACCTTGTCCGCCGCCGCCCGCGCCCGCGTGGCGCAGCGCCTGGCATCGGACCCGGCCCTGCAGCGCGCCGTGGCCGACTGGGGAAGCGCGGCTGCTGCCGCTGACCGGGCTGGCCGAGCCGATCGCACCGCCGGCCCAACTGTGGACGCGCATCGATGCCTCGCTGCAGGCCGCCGACGGCG
>NZ_BAAJYR010000173.1:0-7338 GCF_057546605.1 Acidovorax sp. KPB24-03
CCGGCCAGCGCGGCCCAGCAGGCCAGGCCGAGCCACAGCAGGGGGCGGAGCCGCCACCACGAAACGGACCGGAGCGGTGGGGGGCGGGTGGGACGAACGGTGGGCACGCCGGCAAAGGGGAGGGCGGCAAGGAAGGCGGGCAGCATGCCGGCAAGTGTCCGCGATGGGCAGCGCGGGAAGGCCGAAGGCCCATGCCGACGGACGTTGCGGCGCGCGCTGCATGTGGTGCCGAACGCACAAATGCAAGACCGAATGTCAACAATTGTTGAATTCTGAAAACCGCAGAGCCCACCCCCTAGATTCGCGGCACTCCCGGCCACGCAGGCAAGGCACCGCGCGCCGGTCCTCCCTTGCCAACGACCCCCTTCCGGCCCTCGCCAGGGCCCCCGCGGCGTCGCGGCGTGCCCGGACCTGCTCACTACAACAATCTGGAGATCGGTATGGTTCTTTCCTTTGCACGGCGGGCTGCGGGCCTGCTGTGGCCTGCTGCTTTCGCTTCTGCGCCCGCGCGCAGACCTGCCGCCCGCCCCGGCCTGCCGGGCGGGCGGGGATACGGGCTGCTGCTGGCCGGGTGCCTGCTGGCACCCGGGGCCGTGCTGGCCCAGACCACCGACATCCTGGTCAACCAGGACGCGGTGCCCGCATCCGCCTCGGGCCCGGCGGGCGGCACCTTCCATTACGTGGTGACGGTGCGGCACAACACCGGCAGCGCGGCCACCGGCGTGGTCCTCACCGACAAGCTGCCCGTGGGCGCGGTGTTCCAGTCGGTCACGACGACCCCGGCGGGCATGGCCTGCACTCCGGCCATCACCCCTGGCACGGCCATCACGGTCGCCAACCAGACGGTGCAGTGCGACCTGGGCTCGATGGCGGTCAATTCCACCAAGGTGGTGGATTTCGAGGTGGTGCTTCCGACGGTCTCGACCAACTGGATCAACAACGCCCGCGTGACGCGCAACGAGACCGATTCGGACCCCAGCAACGACGCGCTGGACCGCCGCATCACCACGACCGAGGCCGCCGACCTGGCCCTGGCCGTCACCACCAACCCCACGGCGCCTCCCGGCAACCCGCTCTCACCCGGCCAGCCCTACCGCTATGTGGTGGACGTGAGCAACCAGGGACCCATCGGCATTCCCGCCGCAGGGCGCGTGGAGGTGATGTTCAGCGTGCCCACGGGCGCCTCGTTCACCCGCGTGGGCGGCAGCAACGGATGGACCTGCACGCCCACGGCCTCGAACGCTTCGCCGCTCGTGTCCCCCGGCGCGCCGACGCCCGCCACGGTGGTCACCTGCTCCCACGCCGGTGCGCTGGCCAATGGCGGCACGGTGCCGTCGCTGGAGGTGGACGCCGCTCCCAATGTGACCGGCTCCATCACGACGTCGTTCTCGGTCAAGGGCTACAAGGATGCGTCCACGGAAATGCCCGACGGGCAGACCGCCAACAACACCGGCACGGCCGAAGTCAATGTGGCCGGCACGGCCTCGGACGTCTCCGTCACCAAGGCCGTGAACGGTGCCACGACCTATGGGCTCAACGACCAGGTGACCTACACGGTCACGCCCCGGCTGAACGGCGGCACCTTGCTCACCGGCGTGCCCGTGCAGGTGGTCGACACGCTGGGTGCGGGCCTGTCGTTCGTGTCCGCCACGGGCACGGGCTGGACCTGCAGCGCGGCGGGCCAGGTGATCACCTGCGACCTGCCCGGCGGCTATGCGGGCGCCAACTTCAGCAACCTGCCGGCGATCACGGTGGTGGCCTTGGTGCAGCAGACGGGCACGCTGCCCAACACCGTCACGATCGACGTGCCGACCCGCACCGATCCCGACACAACCAACAACTCGCCGGCCAGCGTCTTCATCACGGCGACCAACGTGGCCGACCTGCAGATCACGAAGACCGCGTCCAACTACGTGAACGGCCAGGGCGTGGCCGTGGCCATCGGCCAGACCTACCAGTACCGCCTGACGGCACGCAACCGCGGACCGCTCGCCATCGCGCCGGCCGCCGCCACCGTGCCGGCCGCCCCGAGCATCGTCGTCTCCGACTCGGTGCCCGCCGGCGTGACCCTGACGGGCCTCAACGCGGCCTCGGGCGCGGGCTGGACCTGCTCGGCACTGCCGCTGGTGGGCCCGGGCACCTTCACCTGCGAGCGCACGGCCGGACTGGCCGTGAATGCGAATGCCCCCGACATCGTGGTCAACGCAGTGCGCACGACCGCGGGCTCGGCCACCAACAACGCCTGCGTGAAGTTCAGCCCCGAGACGGGCGGCACCCGCGAGGACCCGTGGTACACCGACCCCGCGCACGGCATCAACTGCCAGGGCGTGGGCGTCGGCGCATCCGACCAGACCCCCGGCAACGAGGTGCAGGCGGACCTGAGCATCGTCAAATCCGTGGACAAGCCCACGGTGCCTGCCGGCGACGTGCTGACTTACACGATGGTGGTGACCAACAACGGCACCAGCGCCGCCACCAACGTGAGCCTGCGCGACGTGCTGCCCAGCCTGGTGACCAGCGCATCGGCCCCGGGCCTGGTGTCGGTGAACACCACCGCCGGCACCTGCACGCCCTCGGGCGCGTCCAACGTCAACACCGCCACGCTGCTGTGCTCGCTCGGCACGCTCAACAGCGGCGCCAGCGCGACGGTGACCGTGGCGATCCGGCCCACGGTGGCCACCACCGCGAACCGCACCAACACCGCCACGGCCTATTCGCCCGAAGTGGTGGACCCGGTCCTGGGCAACAACACCGCATCGGTGACGAGCCAGGTCACGGCCCGGGTGGACCTGGTGGCCTCCAAGACCGTCTCGCCCACGCCGACCGCGATCTCGGGCGAACCCATCACGTACGTGGTGCGCGCCAGGAACAATGGCCCGTCGTCGGCCGAAAACGTGTGGCTGAGGGACGTGCTGCCCGCCAACGGGGTGCTGATCGGCACGCCCGTCGCCTCCAACGGCGGCGTGTGCGATGCGGTGCCCCCCGGCAACGGCGGCACGCTGAACTGCCGCTGGGGCACCACGGGCAACAGCGTGTTCCTCGCCAATGGCGGCCAGTACGAGGTGACCTACCGCCTGCGTGCGGCGGGCGCCTGGGCCCCGGGCGTGAAGCTCTCCAACACGGTCGAGATCGGCACCGCGACGGACGAGCCCGTGCTGACCAACAACCAGGCCGCGGCCGAGATCACGCTGACCCAGCCCGAGTTGGACATCCTGGTGTCGATGGCGCACAGCGCCGACGCCATCGCCCTGGGCGCCGAGACGACCTACACCATCACCGTGAAGAACTCGGGCCCGTCGTTCGGTACGAACGTGGTGATGACGGACACGTTCCCGGTGACCCACCCCACGAACGGCGCCTCTTCGGCCACATTCGGCTTCACGGGCGGCCTCACGGTGGACAAGGGCGGCGTCTGCACCGTGCCGGCCATCGGCGCGACCTCGGGCGGCGTGTCGTGCACCTTCCCGGGCCTGGCCAAGGACGAGGTGGCCACCATCACGTTCAAGATGAAGGCGACGAGCCTGCCGGCCGGGGCCGCGTCGGGCACGATCTTCCACAGGGCCGTGGTGTCGGTGAGCGAAACCGAGTTCCTGCAGGGCGGACAGAACACGCAGGTCAACAACACCACGTACGACCAGACCTCCACCAAGCGCGACCCGATCGCCACCGACCTGTCGATCCTCAAGGCCGGCCCCGATGGCCCGATCGCCCCGGGCGCGGACGTGGACTACACCTTCACCGTGCGCAACAACGGCAACCTGACCAGCAACGGCGCCCAGGTGGTGGACCCGCTGCCCGCGGGGCTGACGTTCGTCTCCTCGTCCGACTGCGTGGCTGCGGGTACCTCGGTGACCTGCTCGGTGGGCGAACTGCTGGCGGGCGCGAGCCGCACCCTGCGCGTCAAGACGCGCCTGGCGCAGCCCTACACCGGCAACGGACCGCTGGTGAACACGGCGACGCTGGACGCGCCGGGCGACACCGACCCCACCAACAACACGTCGAGCAAGACCACGACCGTGCAGCCGCCGCCCGATGCGATCGCCAGCGTGCCGACGCTGTCGCAGTGGGCATTGATCCTGCTGTCGTGCCTGCTGGGTGGACTGGCGCTGCGCCAGTCCCACGGCCCGCGCCGGCGCTGACCTGGCACGGGGGGCTCACCTCCAGGGAAAAAGGGCGGTCCCGAATGCGGGACCGCCCTTTTTTTTGATGGATGGCGGATCAGGGGGCTGAGAGAGTCGTCGGCGCGTGCCGCCGGCGCTGGCGCCCAGGCTCAGGCGGATTGTGTGGCGTCGACCACGTCCAGGCGGTAGCCCATGCCATACACCGCGTTGACGACGTAGCCGTTCTCCGGCGACAGGGCCAGCTTGTTGCGCAGCCGCGAGACGTGCGTGTCCAGCGAGCGCGAGGGCACGTCCTGCACCTCGCTCCAGACGCTCTGGCGCATGTGCTCGCGCGACAGCAGGCGGCCCGCGTTCTGGAACATGAACAGCGCCAGGTCGTATTCCTTGTTCTTCAGGTCCACGGCCGTGCCGTCCATCCACAGCGTGCGCGTCTTGGGCTCGAAGCGGTAGCGGCCGAAATCGAGCGTGCGCGCTACGGTGGACGGGTACGCCCGGCGCAGCAGCGCCGCGGTGCGGGCCATGAGTTCGCCCATGCGGATGGGCTTGGTCATGAAGTCGTCGGCGCCACAGTTGAGCGCCTCGACCACGTCCTGCTCGGCATTGCGGCGCGTCACGAACAGGATGGGCATCTGCGGCGCCAGGCCGGCGCGCAGGGTGCGCACCACTTCCATGCCGCTCATGTCGGGCAGGTGCCAGTCCACGATCAGCAGATCGAAGGTCTCTGTGCGCAGCGCCTTGAGCAGGCTGGTGCCCTCGGTGAAGGGGTGGAACAGGTGCCCGGCATGTTCGACAGAGGCCTGGATCAGCTCCATCAGGATCGGGTCGTCGTCAAGGGCAGCGATACGCATGGGACACCAGGAAACGGCAAAGGCAATGGAATACGGACCGCCGGTAGGGCGCGGCGAGGTGCCGAAACTACCTTTTAATTTCGCTATCGGTTGGAATGTGACAATTGTTAACATTCATCGAAAATCCGCGGTATGTATTCGTGGCATCGACGCATCGGTGGCGCTTCGAGTGCGCCGGGGTCCCTTGTGTCGCGCGCAGACATGGCCGCATTGGCAGCCGCGGTTTCGTTTGAATGCTCCGTTCTTCGCCTTGCCTCGCCGTTGCCCAGCGCTTTCAGGGAATATGGGCCGTTCAAAAACTGGAGGACAGCTTCATGGGCAATTGCATCGGCGGCTCCAGCGGGAACGCTTCCGTTCGCCGCCGTCAGGATCAAGGCACGGCAAGTACCAATGCCGGTGTGCAGGCCGAACAATCGGCATCGGCTGCGTTCGGCGTCGATGCGGCGCTGTCCGGGCTGCGGTCCCGCGAACGGAGAATCAATGGACTGCTGGGCCCCGACACCAATGAGTTGCTTGGTTCGCCCGTACGCAGGGAACTCGAATCCTTGCGCACGCGGGTGCAGTCAGCGGCGGGACATTTGACGGCGCTGCAGCAAACGCTGAATCGCCAGAACTCTCAACGCATCGACCTGGGCGATGACCCGGTGGGTGCCGTGCAATTGTTGACCGCACAGTCCGAACGATTGGGAAGGCAAGTGGAGCCCGTCATCCAGAGACACGAGGATGCCATCGACGACCTGCAGAACCGCGCGGGCTTGGCAGAGGATCATCCGTCCATGCGCCTTTCGCAGGGCCGCTAAGGCCATCGAGCATCTTGTGCTCGCTGCTCTTATGCCGACAGCGGCGCTTCCTGCATCGCCTCCATCTGCTCGCGCAGCATGTCGACCTGCCCGCGCCAGTAGTCGCTGCTGCCAAACCAGGGGAAGTTGATCGGAAAGATCGGGTCGTTCCAGCGGCGCGCCAGCCAGGCGCTGTAGTGGATCAGCCGCAGCGTGCGCAGCGGCTCGATCAGGGCCAGCTCGCGCCGGTCGAAGGGGCGGAACTGCTCGTAGCCGTCCAGCAGCGCGGACAGCTGCACGGTGCGCTGGCGGCGGTCGCCGGACAGCAGCATCCACAGGTCCTGCACGGCCGGGCCGGTGCGCGCATCGTCCAGGTCCACGAAGTGCGGGCCGCCGCCGGGCCGGTCGGTGGGCGTCCACAGCACGTTGCCGGGGTGGCAGTCGCCGTGCAGGCGCAGCGGGCGCGCATCCTTCAAGGCAAACGTGCCGCCTGCCGAGGTATTCCATGCACTTTGTGCTATTAATTTAATAGCATCTTCGCAGGCGCTGCGCCAGGCCGACTGCTGGTCCAGCGGGATGATCTCCTGGGCCAGCAGCCAGTCGTGCGGCTCCTGCGCGAAGGTGGCCGCGTCCAGCGCCGGGCGCAGCGCGAAGGGCCGGGCCTCGCCCACGGTGTGGATGCGGGCGAGGAAGCGGCCGATCCACTCCAGCACCTCGAAGTCGTCCAGCTCGGGCGTGCGCCCGCCGCGCCAGGGGCTGACCGAGAACGCGAAGCCCGCGTGCTGGTGCAGCGTGCGGTCCTGCAGCACCAGCGGGGCGACCATGGGCACCTCGGCCTGGGCGAGTTCGGCGGCGAACGCGTGCTCTTCCAGGATCTGCGCATCGCTCCAGCGGCCCGGCCGGTAGAACTTGGCGACGACGCGGCTGCCGTCTTCCAGCGACACCTGGTACACGCGGTTTTCGTACGAGCCCAGGGCCATGAGGCGGCCGTCACCGTACAGGTCCACGCTGGCGAGCGCGTCCAGCACGAGGTCGGGGGTGAGGGGCGCGTAGGGATGCGAAGAAGAAGGGGTGGGCTCGGTGCCGGGCAGGTTATCCATGGGGAGCATTGTCGCCCCCGGCCAGTTCGGTGAAGGGCAACTGCTGCTTGACCAGGATGACGGTGCATGGCGCATCACGGGCCACGCGGATCGGAATGGTGTCGATGAAGCGCTGCAGCGGCACACCGTGCGTGGCCGCGCCCAGGATCATCACGCCCACGCGGTTGCCCTGGGCGTAGCGCACCAGGGCCTGGGCCACATCGCTCGCCTCGATCACCTGGTGGCTGGCGCTGTGGCCGGCCAGGTCGAGCCCGGCGGACCACTGGCGCAGGCGCACCAGGTGGCGGCGGTGCAGCGTGGTTTCGCTGCGCTCGCTGTCCGATGCGCTGCTGGCCGAGGGCGAGATCACGGTCACGCAGGCCAGCCGCGCCCCGGGGCGGATGCCCAGCGAGCGCGCCGCCGCCTGGCGCAGCGAGTACAGCGTGGCATCGCTCGCGTCCTCGCCCGGCACGGCCACCATGAGGATGGGCGCCGCCTCGATCTGGCGCGC
>NZ_BAAJYR010000174.1:0-7328 GCF_057546605.1 Acidovorax sp. KPB24-03
GGGGGGCGCGGCGGCGGGTGCGGGAGGCTTCATCGGGCGCTCCCCGCGCGGCGCCCGCGCCCGAGCAACCACACCAGCGCCAGCGTGAGCCCCATCACCACGAAAGAAACCACCGTGGTCAGCGTGCCCAGCGCGTAGATCGACGGCGTGGTCACGGTCGATGTCAGCCCCTGCAGTTCCAGCGGCAGCGTATTCACGTCGCCGATGGCCTGCGAGGTGCGGGCAATCTCGTCCCAGCTCAGCGTGAAGCCGAACATGCCGATGCCCACCACCGACGGCGCCACCAGCGGCAGCACCACGTGCGCGAAGCCCTGCCACGGCGTGGCGCCCAGGTCCCGCGCCGCCTCTTCGTACGCCGGGTTGAAGCGGTTGAACACCGCGAACATGATGAGTAGGCCGAACGGCAGCGTCCACGTGAGGTGCGCGCCCAGGGCCGAGGTGAAAAGGCCCAGCGAGGTGCCGAAGCCCTCCAGCGTCTCCTGCAGGCCCAACCAGCCCAGCACCGCCTTGATGGCGGTATCGATCAGTCGGAACTCCAGCCCGATGCCCAGCGACACGATGATGGACGGCATGATGAGGCTGGCCACCACCACGAAGAACAGCGTGTTGCCGCCTGCCAGCCGCTTGCGAAAGGCCAGGCCCGCCAGCACCGAAAGCACCACGGTGCACGCCATCACGGCCAGACCGAGGGCGAGCGAACGCCGCAGCGCCGCGCCGATGTCCACCACGCCCAGCCCCTCGGCCAGCTGGCGGAACCAGTGCAGCGACAGGCCGCGCATCGGAAAGGTCAGCCCGCCTTCGGGGCCCTGGAAGCTCAGCACGAAGATGACCAGCATGGGCCCGTACATGAACAGCACGAACAGAACGAACACCATCGCCAGCAGCCAGAAGCTGAGCGGGCGCGGCTCGCGCAGGCGGGTTTTGTTCATGGAAAGGGCCTCCATGCCATGGGAAAGACGAAGGGGGCGGTGCCTGCGCGGGGCACTGCGCAAAAGGATGTGCGTGCGTGAACGGCCATGGCTCAAAGCTCCTTGCGGATGTCCACCAGCCGCGTGAGGCCGTAGATGATCATCAGCACGACGGCCAGCAGGATCACGGCATTGGCCGCCGCCAGCGGAAACTGCAGGTACGAGGTCTGCACCTGGATGATCTTGCCCACCGAGGCGATCTGCTGCCCGCCCATCACGCCGATGGTGACGAAGTCGCCCATGACGATGGTGATGACGAAGATCGAGCCGATGATGATCCCGGTGCGCGACAGGGGCACGATCACGTTCCACAGCGTCTGCCAGCCCGAGGCGCCGGAGTCGCTCGCGGCCTCCAGCAGGCTGCGGTCGATGCGCATCATGCTGTTGAAGATGGGCACGATCATGAACATGGTGTACAGGTGCACGAAGGCCAGCACCACGGAAAAATCGGAGAACAGCAGCCACTCGATCGGGGTCTGGATCAGGTGCAGGTCGATCAGCGTCTGGTTCACCAGCCCGTTGCGCCCCAGCAGCGGAACCCACGAGATCATGCGGATCACGTTGGAGGTCCAGAACGGGATGGTGCACAGCACGAACAGCAGCGTCTGTATGCCGGGCGAACGCACGTGGAAGGCCAGGAAGTACGCCACCGCGAAGCCCAGCACCAGCGTGATGCCCCACACCAGCAGGCTGAACTTGAGGGTGGACAGGTAGGTGCGCAGCGTGGTGCACAGGTCGGCCATGTTGCCGCAGCCCTCGAACACCGACAGGTAGTTCTTGAAGGTGAAGCCGGGCAGCAGCTCGTATTCGTTGAAGTCCCAGAAGCTCACCATCAGGATGAGCCCGAGCGGGACGAGAAAGAACAGCACGAACACCGCGGTGAACGGCGCAGCCTGCCACCAGGCCGCGATGCCGCGGCCGGGCGCGGCGGCCACGGCGGCGGTATGGGAGGTCGAAGGAGGGCTCATGGTGCGGTGGAACGTGCTGAAGGAAAGGGCTTGCGAGACGGGCCGATCGGTGAACCCGGGCAGCGGGTGCCGCCCGGTTTCATCGGTCAAGCCGCGACGAATTCATTCCATTTCTGGACCATGTAGTTGTTCTCGTCCATCAGCGCGTTCCAGCAGGCGATGCCGCCCATGCGCGACTCGTAGCTGCCGCCGTCGCGCACGCTGCCGGCCTTGGCCAGCAGGTCGCCATTGGGGCTCTTGATGTCCTGCGCGGCGGGCTTGCCTTCCATCCAGTAGGCCCACTCGTAGGCTTCCATCTTGGCCTTGGCGGTCTCCAGCACGGCGCTGTAGTAGCCCTGGCGGTTCAGGTACGCGCCGGCCCAGCCGTCGAGGAACCAGTTGATGAACTCGTACGCGCCGTCCAGCTTCTTGCCCGACAGCGTGGCCGGCAGCCCGAAGCCCGCGGCCCAGGCGCGGTAGCCCTCCTTGAGCGGCTGGAAGTTGCAGGCGATGCCCTTGGTGCGCACCGCCGTCACCGCCGGGCTCCACATGGACTGGATCACCACCTCGCCCGAGGCCATCAGGTTGACCGACTCGTTGAAGTCCTTCCACAGCGCGCGGAACTGGCCGGCGCGCTTGGCTTCGATCAGGGTCTTGATCGTGAGGTCGATCTCCTTCTTGGTCATGTTGCCCTTGTCGGGGTACTTGTACAGGCCCATGGCCTCGACCACCATCGCCGCATCCATGATGCCGATGGAAGGAATGTTCAGGATGGCCGTCTTGCCCTTGAACTCGGGGTTCAGCAGCTCGGCCCAGGAATCGATGGGGCGCTTGATCAGGTCGGGGCGGATGCCCAGCGTGTCGGCGTTGTACACGGTGGGAATCAGGCTCATGAACTGCGTCGGGCTCTTGGCGAACACCTTGCTCTTTTCGCCTTCGAGGTAGATCACCTTCTTGGGCGCGGTGCCCTGCTCGCCCACCGCCTTGCCGCCCACCATGCCGGTGGTGAACAGCGGGGTGATCTTGTCGGCATTCTTGATGCGCTTGGTGTCGATGCCCTTGAGGTTGCCCGTGGGCACGATCTTCTTGAGCGAGAAGTACTCGGTGTCGATCAGGTCGAAGCTGTTGGGCGCGGTGACGGCGCGCTTGGTCACGTCGTCCGTGGTCACGGCCACGTACTGGATCTCGATGCCCGTGTCGGCCTTGAATTTTTCAGCGATGGCCTTGTCCTGGTTCACCGCCGTGCCCAGGTAGCGCAGCACGATCTTCTCCTGCGCATGGATGGCCGGGAACATGCCGGCGGCCAGGATGCCGGCCGTGCCCTTGAGCAGCGAGCGGCGCTGCACGGCGGACGACGGGGCAGCGAGGGATTCGGAAGACGCATCGGACATGGAAAGCTCCTAGGTTGAACGAAGGGACAGGGGGAAAGGGAAATCTTTTGTCGACCAGCGGAGGCAGGAGCCGCGACGCCCGGTGCGTTGCGGCTGCCGGCCTGCAGCGCCTCAGGCCGGCACCGCGACGGCGGCACCTGCCGAGGCCGGTGTGGACGGCGCCTGCAGCGGATGCGCGCGCTCAGGCCGCCAGTGCAGCCGCACCGCATCGCCCACCAAGTAAGGCCGGGCGGCGTAGGCGTCTTCAGACACCATCACGGAATACGCGGCGGTTGTGCTGGACGACACCACGGCGCCCTCGTCCTGCAGGCCCAGCAGCACGTAGGTGCCCTGGTACTCCACATCGGTCACCACCGCGCCGATGTGGCTCGACCCGGCCGGCAGCGCCTCGCCCACCGCGGCGATCTGCAGGTGGTCGGTGCGCACGCCCACTGGCCCGGACGGTGTGACGATCACGTTGTGCCCGCCCATGAAGCGCGCCACGAATTCGCTCGCGGGCCGGTTGTAGACCGTGTGCGGCGAGCCCACCTGCTCGATGCGGCCATGGTTCATCACCACCATCGTGTCGGCCAGGGCCATGGCCTCTTCCTGCGAATGGGTCACGTGGATGAAGGTCAGCCCCAGCTCCTTTTGCCAGCGCCGCAGCTCGGCGCGCATCTGGATGCGCAGGAACGGGTCGAGCGCGGACAACGGCTCGTCCAGCAGCAGCACGCGCGGCTCGGTGATGAGGGCGCGCGCCAGCGCCACGCGCTGCTGCTGCCCGCCCGACAGCTCCGCCGGCTTGCGGTCGGCCAAGTGCCCCATCGCCACGCGCTCCAGCAGTGCCCGCGCGCGCGCCTGCCGCTCGGCCTTGCCCACGCCCTTCATCTTGAGACTGAACGCCACGTTGTCCAGCGCGGACAGGTGGGGAAAGAGGGCGAAGCTCTGGAACATCATCGCCGTGCCCCGCTCGGCCGCCGGAAGGTCGGTGATGTTGCGGTTTTCCAGCAGCACATCGCCACTGGTCACCGACTCGTGCCCCGCGATCATGCGCAGCGTGGTGCTCTTGCCGCAGCCCGAAGGCCCCAGCAGGCAGCAGTAGCTGCCGCTGGCAATGCGCAGATCGATGCCATCGACGGCAGGCTTGCCCTGCGCATAGCGCTTGGTGAGCGCAACGATTTCGATGGCGGCGGGGGCCGAGGGGTGGGAGGTGGCATCCATGCCGGGGCATCACGCAAACGCCATGCCAGCCTGGAATACGGTTTTTGCACCGTTTTGTATACAAAAACCGCATGTTCGGGAGATCAGCGCACCGGGCTGGCGATTGGAAGCACCAGCGTAGCCACCTGCCAGCCGGTTACGTGATTTTCATGCAAATAAAGTAAGAGAGCGTTGCAAACGGTGGATTCGCGGAACCGCACTTTTAAGATGCGCCGCTCGGAGCCGCTGAGCCCGTTCGTTCGCAACGACGAACAAAAGAAGACAACGCCATCAGGGAGAACAATGACAAACGCATGGGAAGACACTGCACTTCGTGCCAAACGGCCGACGGTCAGACATTCACTGGGAAAAACCCCCTCGCTGCGATGGCAGCGCACTTTCTTCGAGGCCACCACGCCAAGGCCTCGTGCTGGCAGAGCGTCCACGTCCATCAGGCACCTGATCGCTGCGCGCCCAATCGTCTTCCCATGAAATCCCACACCTCTTCACTCTCCACCCACCGCGCGGCCTTCCGCCAGCCCCGCTTTTGGCAGACCTGGCCGCGATGGGCGTTGCTGCTTCTCGCGGGCATGCCGCTGGCCCTGCTGGCCGGGTCCCTGCTCTCCTCCCGCGCTTTCAACACCGCAGAACTCATGCACACCGATGTGTGCGGCGGGAGTGACTACAGCCTGGAGTTCTACGATTACAGCGACGGCGCGGGCTACGTGAAACTGGTGGACCAGGCCGGGCGGTCGTATGGACGCGCCGAGCATTCGGACGCCGACGCACTTCGCCCGGTGTGGGCCGACGATTGCCTGTCGGTCACGGTCAGCACGGACCGGCGCCGCGTGCGGCTGGAGGTCAAGCCCTGACCGGCCCCTGGCCTGCGTGACCCACCGCGTTCATGCAGGGTGTTCAGGCGCCCCACTCACCCTCCCTGGGTGCGTGCGGCAGGCAGCCGGCTGAACGCCAGGCGCCAGTTCGGGCGCCCCCCGCCGAGCCGCTCCGCCAGGGCGGCGCACTCGGGGTCGTAGGCAGCGGCCAGGAACAGCAGCGGCAGTGCGTCGCGCGGCTCGTACAGGCTGCCGACCACATGGCCCCGCTCGCCATTGTCCGAGCGCGCCTTGTCGAATCGCACGTCGCTGCCCACGAACTCGGCATGCGTCTTCTCACCCCTCAGGTACGGCATCAGCCACGCCACGCTGTGGGCGATGGAGGCGCCGTTCGCCGCCTTCCAGTGGTAGAAATCCTCGCCCTGCTCCGCGAAGGCCAGCGCCAGCGTCACGAGCGGGCGCAGGTCGTACACGTGGTAGGACAGCGCATCGCGCTCCTGGAAATCGACGCTTTCGCCGCTGGCAAGCAGGTTGTCGTTGATCTGCGCACGCAGGCCATCCCGCGTGTAGGCGATCAGCCGTGCATCGCCGATTGCGAAGCCGATGAGGCCGACGATCTTCAGGCGATGGCTGTGCCAGTTGTTGGTGGCGGTTTTCTTCTTCATCTCCCGCGACCCCATCTCGGCTTCGGCGATGCGGCGCATCCAGCCATCGACCGATCCGCGTGTGGAAGCGTCCAGGTCGGCCCGCACCAGCCGATACCCGAAGATGGCGGGCTCCAGGCCGGTTTCATCGATGGGCTGGCCGGTCGGTCGGTTGACCTGTGCCCAGCGCAGCAGGTAGTCGCCCGCCTTCGCCGCATGGCGCGGGTCGTGGTCGAGCCGGTGGGTGATGGCCAGCGCCTGGATCTTGTCCATGTCCTGCAGGCCCGCTTCGGTCTGGGCCTTGAGCGGATCGCCCCGCAACCGGCCGCCAGTGGTCAGCACGGCCACGGGCCGGGGCTCGCTCTTCATCGCGTCTTCGGCGATGCGCCGCTGGGCGCCCATGGCATTGCGCCATGCGGGGACGGTGGCCGATTGCTCTCGCGCCTGATCCCATTGCCGGGGCGTGGGCCACAGCGTCTGTGCCTGCGCCAGGCAAGCGCAAGACAGCGCCACCCAGGCCAGAGCCGTCAGGACGGCCTTGCGCCCGCTGCGGGAAAAAGGCACCGCGTGCCGCACTTTCCATAGAACCATTGACATTGATCTTCCCTGGTGGATGGCGCCGCACTGCACTGCGCAACTGGCGGGCTGACGTGCAGAACGCATCCGGTGAACGGAGGAGACCACCGCCGGAGCGATGGACCAGAAAGCCGGGAGGACAGGGCAGTCGCCAAGCGACTCCAGTGCACCGGTACCGAACCATGATGGCGTGCGGCCGCATCGCCCATGCTTCCAACGGTTTCAGCCTGGGGCGGACCCATTCATCGGCATCCGCGCGAGCACGCCTCACACGCACATTCCGCGTGCAAGCAAGTACCTATCAAGATTGAAACACCTATTTACATAAACACCGGCGAAAGATAGTCTGGCGCCGATTTCTACCGGCTCGGCCGCACACCGGCACGTGGCCGTCCCTTCGGCCCAACGCGATCACCCAGGAAACGACCTGTGAACCACTCCAGAAAAATCCGCCTCTCCCTGCTAACTGCCGCCCTCGCTGCCGCTTGCCTGGTCCATGCTCCTCTGGTGTTGGCAGCGGACGTGCGCATCACCGTGCCTTCAGCAGGCGGCTTCGTGGTGCGCAGCGCCAATGGAACGCAAGAGGGGCTGCGGGTGCAGGATGGTGGCGGTGTCTTTCTGCCCACCCTCTCCACGCGCACACCCGTGGCCACGGTGCTGTGCTTTGAAACCACGACGGGCGCCCTGGGTCCCTGTGCAGCAGGCGTGGCGGCCGGTCCGACCGGCGCCACGGGCGCGACCGGGGCGACTGGCGCCACCGGTGTCACCGGCGCTGCGGGTGCTACGGGAC
>NZ_BAAJYR010000175.1:0-7320 GCF_057546605.1 Acidovorax sp. KPB24-03
CCACGTACATCAGGCGGCGCTCTTCCTGCAGGCGCTGCAGCGTGTCGTCGCTCACCTTGAGCTGCCGGCCCTCGTCGTCATCGAGCTTGAAGGGCAGCATGCCCTCGGTCACGCCCACCAGCACCACATGCGGCCACTCCAGGCCCTTGGAGGCGTGCAGCGTGGACAGCGTGACCATGTCCTGGTCCTTCTCGCGCTCGCTGATGGTGGACAGCAGCGCGATGGTCTGCGAGACCTCCAGCAGGCTCTTGGTCTCCTTGGTGACGACGCTGCCCGAGGTGTCGTCGATCTGGCCACCGGCGCGTTGCGACATCCAGTCGCAGAACTCCAGCACGTTGCTCCAGCGCGCGGCGGCGACCTTCTCGCTGTCCTCGCCGTCGTACAGGTGCTTTTCGTAGTCGATTTCCTTGAGCCAGTCGGCCAGGAAGGCGCGCGAATCCTCGGCGCCGTGCGTGTGCCGGGCCCGGTATTCGAGGTCGTTGACGTAGCGCCCGAACTCCATCAGCCCGTCGAGCGCGCGCTTGGGGATGGCCGCCGGCAGCATGCCGTTGAACAGCGCGCCGAACATGCTCAGCTTGTGCCTGGTGGCGAATTCGCCCAGTGCGCCCAGCGTGGTGTGCCCGATGCCGCGCTTGGGGCTGGTGATGGAGCGCAGGAACGCCGGGTCGTCGTTGTTGTTGATCCACAGGCGGAACCAGGCGCACAGGTCCTTGATTTCCGCGCGGTCGAAGAAGCTCGTGCCGCCCGAGACCTTGTAGGGGATGTTGGCCTTGCGCAGCGCCTTCTCGAACGGCTTGGCCTGGTGGTTGGCGCGGTACAGGAGGGCAAAGCTCTTCCAGGCCGGCGGCGGATTGGCCGCGGCACGCAGGCTCTGGATGCGGGCCACGGCGCGCTCGGCCTCGTGCTCCTCGCTGTCGGCGTCCACCACGCGCACCGGCTCGCCTTCGCCCAGTTCGGAGAACAGCGTCTTGGGAAACAGCTTGGGGTTGGGCTGGATCACGTTGTTGGCCGCGCGCAGGATGGCGCTGGTGGAGCGGTAGTTCTGCTCCAGCTTGATCACCTTGAGCTGGGGAAAGTCGACCGGCAGCTTTTTCAGGTTGTCCAGCGTGGCGCCGCGCCAGCCGTAGATGGACTGGTCGTCGTCGCCCACCGCGGTGAAGCGCGCGCGCTCGCCCACGAGCAGCTTGAGCAGCTCGTACTGCGTTGCGTTGGTGTCCTGGTACTCGTCCACGAGCACGTGGCCCAGCACCCGCTGCCATTTGCTGCGCACCTCGGGGTGGTCGCGCAGCAGGCGCAGCGGCATGCCGATGAGGTCGTCGAAATCGACGCTCTGGTAGGCGGTGAGGCGTTCTTCGTAGCGCGCCATCAGGACGGCGATGCTGCGCTCGTTGTCGTCCGCGGCCTGCGCCAGCGATTCCTGGGCGTTCAGGCCCATGTTCTTCCACTTGCTGATGGTCCACTGCCACTGGCGGGCGGTGGCCATGTCGGTCGTGCCGCCGGCCGCGTCCTTGAGGATGCCGGTCACGTCGTCCGCATCGAGGATGCTGAACTGGGGCTTGAGCCCGAGCACATGCCCGTCTTCGCGCACCATGCGCACGCCCAGCGCGTGGAACGTGCACACCAGCACGTCCTTGGCCGCACGGCCGATGAGGCCCTGCGCGCGCTCGCGCATCTCGGCGGCGGCTTTGTTGGTGAAGGTGATGGCGGCGATGCGGCGCGCCTCCAGCCCCGTTTCGATCAGCCGGGCGATCTTGTGGGTGATCACCCGCGTCTTGCCCGAACCTGCGCCCGCCAGCACGAGGCATGGCCCCTCGGTGTAGTGGACCGCCTGGAGCTGGGCGAGATTGAGACCGGCGGACATGCGCAAAAAGGAAGGGGGTGGACAGGCGCCGGCGAGGCACGGGTGGAGCACCGCTTCCGAGGGAGAAGGGGCAGGAGCGCGCAATGATACCGGGATGGGCCGGAGTCGAGCCGGCCCTTTTAACCGGGTTTTGTAGGAGTGGTTCGGCGAAATCCGGAATGGGGGCAAACAGCTAAATCATTTTTTTCATATTTAGCAATTTCTTGACAATGTATCAATGTGCGTCTTTATACTGGGCCCATCCATTTGATTTCCACCGGGGTCACCGCCATGCGCGATGCTTCAGCGGGGGTGGCCGCAGAGATGCTCACTCCCCACTTTTACGAGCGGTTCCACAAGCTGTTCAGCGTGGCGTCGCGCAAATCGTTGCTCCGCTGGCATGAAGTGCCGGCCGCCGAGGCCCAGGTGCTGCTGCTGGACGACGCCAGCGCGGCGCAGCCCGGCTCCCGCGCGCCGTGCCTGGTCTGCGTGGGGGGCTCGTTTCCCGACAAGGCGCCCCAGGCGCAGTGGACCGCGCGCCTGCAGACCGGCTATACGCTGGCGGACCTGATCGACGTGCTGGACCGTGCCGCCGTGTTCCTGATGGACTGGCGGGCGCGCCAGACGATGACGGCCGCCTCCGCCGACACGGCGTGGGAGTCTCCCGCCGCGGCGCGCGCCGCGTTCGGTGACCCCCAGCAGCGGTTCCGGCTGAGCACCTGGGTGTCCCTGGGGGCGCCGTTCCGCTCGGGCGGCCATGTGCGGTCGCTCGCGTTGCTCACCCGCGCCCCAGTCAGCCTGGCGCAGTTGTGCGAGCACAGCGGCCTGGAGCCCGCCGCTGCGCAGGCGCTGCTGGCCGAGTTGTCCCGCCGCAACGTGCTGCGCACCGAAACGGCGGCATCGGCACCGGCCGTGCGCGCCGACCGCCCGAAGCCCTCCGGGCACGGCGGGCTGGTTCAGCGGCTCACGCGCTGGGTGCGCGGTGGAGGCCAGGCATGAACGGGGCACTGCCGCGCATCGCGCTCGTGGGGCCCATGGGCATCGGCAAGACCACCGCGCTGCGCTCGCTGTGCGGCGACGTGATGGCGTCTTCCGACGTGCCCAACCTCGACCGGGCGGCGCATTCCAAGGCGTTCACCACCGTGGGCGCGGAGTTCGGCGAGATCGACCTGGGCGATGGCGAGCACGTGCAGGTGTGCGGCTGCCCGGGGCAGGACCGCTTCGACTTCGTGCGGCAATGGATCCTCTCGGTGTCGATGGGCGTCTTCATCATGGCCGACGTGGCCCGTCCCTCGGCCGTGGGCGAGACGCTCGACCTGCTCGCCGAAATGGCCGTGCAGCCCGATCCGCCGCTGGCCCTGGTGCTCAGCGCCCGTCCCGCCACGCCCGCGCAGATCGAGGCGTTCGGCCTCGCGCTCTCGGCCTCGCCGCACGGCGTGGTCCCCATCCTGGAAGCCGATCCGCGCGACCGCGGCCAACTGCTGGAGGCCGTCGGCGTGCTGGCTTCCATGCTCTCCCTGCAGAACGAAATCGACTGAAATCCCATGATGAACAAGGCGAACATCGTCCCCCCCGAGCGCGCGCAGGCGGCCCGGGAGGTGCTGGACCGCGTGGTGGCCCCCGCGGGCGACGTGCGCATGGCGCTGGTGACCACCCTCGACGGCTTCGAGGTGGCCTCGCTGTCGGTGGGCGGCGGCCTGGAGGTGCGCCGGCTGGCGGCCATGGCGGGCTCGCTCATGGCAATGGCCCGTGCCGTGGGCCGCGAGATCGACTATCCCGGCTGCCGCCGCCTCACCTTCGAGACCGAGGCGGGCCTGGCGATCTTCCAGGCCATCGGCGGCGCCTTCCCCTGCATCCTGTGCCTGGTGCTGGAAAAGCAGGCCGTGCTCGGGCGGGCCCTGTGGACCGCCGGCGAGGTCGCCCAGCAACTGGCCCGCCCCGAATGATTCCCCGCGTGTTGCCGGGTCGGCCGGCGGCGCGCATGTGTGCTTGCTCCCCCTTTCGTCTCTTTCTCTTTAAGGAATCGAACCCATGGCCTCCCTTCAAGAATCTCTGAACCAACTCCATTCCATCGACGGCGCCCTGTGCGCGGCCGTGGTGGACAGCGGCAGCGGCATGCTGCTGGGCAGCGTCGGCAGCGGCGTGGACATGGAACTGGCGGCCGCTGGCAACACCGAAGTGGTCCGTGCCAAGAACAAGACCATGCGCTCGCTGGGCCTGGCCGACAAGATCGACGACATCCTCATCACGCTGGGCAAGCAGTACCACGTGATCCGCCCCCTGGCCGCGCACGAAGGCCTGTTCATCTACCTAGTGCTCGACAAGGAGCGCTCCAACCTCGCCCTGGCACGCCGCAAGGTGCAGGAAGTGGAGCAGGGCGTGCAGATCTGACCGGACAGGCTGCGGCGCGCTGCGCCACGCCACCGGGGCCTGGAATCGGCCCTGGTCCCGCTGCCCGCCCCGAGCGGGCTTTTTTTCGCGGTGACGCGCGGCGCTCTGCACGCCGCCTTGCGCCGACAATGGGCCGTGCTGTCGGTTCTTTCCATCACCTTTCCCTTCTTCGCGCTCGTGCTCTGCGGCTACCTGGCCGCGCGCGCGGGCGCGCTCCCGCAGGCGGCCATTCCCGGGCTGAATGCGTTCGTGCTGTTTTTCGCGCTGCCGTGCATGCTGTTCCGCCTGGGCGCGAACACGCCCATCGGCCAGTTGCTGGACCCGGCGGTGGCGGGCCTGTACATCCTGTGCGGCCTGGCCCTGGTCGGCGCCACGGTGGCGCTCACCCGGGTGCGACTGGGTTGGAACGATGCCGCCTTCGGCGCGCTGGTGGCGGCCTTTCCCAACACCGGCTTCATGGGCGTGCCGCTGCTGGTGGCGCTGCTCGGGGCCTCGGCGGCGGGGCCGGCCATCCTGACGATGCTGGTGGACATGGTGCTCACGACCTCGCTGTGCATCGCCCTGTCGCGGCTGGACGGCGTGGGCACGCACGGCGTGGCGGTGGCGGTGCGACGGGCCTTGCGCGGCATGGCGAGCAACCCCATGCCCTGGGCCATCGCACTGGGGGCCGTGGCGTCCGCATTCCAGTGGAAGTTACCCGGCCCGCTCGACCAGACGGTGGCGATGCTGGCCGGCGCGGCGTCGCCCGTGGCGCTGTTCACGATCGGCGCCGTTCTGGCGCGCTCGCAGATGAACCAGCACGACCGCGTGCCCCCGCGCGACTACGTGCCGGTCGCGCTGGCCAAGCTGTTCGTGCATCCGCTGCTCGTCTGGGGCGCGGGGCACGGTGCGATCGCGGCGGGCGTGCCGCTCACGCCGTTCGCACACACGGTGCTGGTGCTGGTGGCGGCGCTGCCGAGCGCCAGCAACGTGTCGCTGCTGGCCGAGCGCTTCGGCGCCCACAACGGGCGCATCGCGCGGATCATCCTGGTCTCCACCGCGCTGGCATTTCTGAGCTTTTCGGCCGCCACCGCAATATTGACTTAGGCGTTGTGCTATCTATTTGATAGCGATCGATGTTGCGTGACGCCAACCTGCCAGGCGCTGCCCCGCCGGGGGATCAGATCGTCAGCGGGTCCACATCCACCAGCCAGCGGATCAGCCCCTTGTGCTCCGGCGCCCCGCGCGTGGCGTGCAGCACCGGCTGCCAGGCCGACAGAAAGCGCTGCAGTGCCGCGCGGCTGCCGCTCTCCAGCAGCATCTGCGCGCGCTCCACGTTGGCCACCCGCTGGATCGCCAGGGGCACGGGGGGAAACAGCGTGACATGCTCCAGTCCCGGCAACCCATCGGCTTGCGCGGCGGCGCTGGCCGCGGCCAGGAACGCCTGGGCCACCTCTTGCGTGCGCGCGTCGGCGCGCACCAGCGCCTGGTAGGCGAAGGGCGGCATGGCGGCTTCGGCCCGCTCGGCCAGTTGGCTGTCGGCGAACGCGGGGTAGTCGTGCCGGCGCAGCGCGGCGTACACCGCATGGTCGGGGTGGTAGGTCTGCACCCACATCTCGCACCGGCTGCCTTGCTCGGCCACGTAGCGTGCATCGCGCCCCGCGCGGCCGGCGGCCTGCAGCAGCAGGGCGAAGAGGCGCTCGGGGGCCCGGAAGTCGCTGGAAAACAGCGCGCCGTCGGGCTGCACCGCCGCCACGAGCGTGATGCGCCGAAAGTCGTGGCCCTTGGCCACCATCTGCGTGCCCACCAGCACATCCACCTCGCCCGCATGCACCTGGGCCAGTTGGGATTCGAGCGCGCCCTTGGCCTTGGTGGTGTCGGCATCGATGCGGGCGACGCGTGCCGCCCGTCGCTCGGGCGTGATCACGTTGCGCAGCAGGGCGGACAGTTGTTCTTCCAGCTGCTCGGTGCCGCGGCCGATGGGGGCGATGTCGGGGTTGCCGCAGCCCGGGCAGGCGTGTGGCACCCGCTGGGTGTAGCCGCAGTGGTGGCAGCGCAGGGTGCGGTCGATCTTGTGAAAGACCTGGTGCGCGCTGCAGTGCGGGCAGTCGCTTTTCCAGCCGCAGTCGCTGCAGTGCAGCACGGGCGCGAAGCCGCGGCGATTGAGCAGCACCAGGCACTGCTCGCCGCGCTCCACGCGCTGGGTGATGGCCGCCAGCAGCGGGGCGGAGAACACGGCGCCGCGCGGCTGCTGGCCCATGTCCACCAGACGCACGTGCGGCAGTTCGCCGGCGCCGATGCGGCTGGGCATGTGCAGCCGCCGGTAGCGCCCGGCCGGGATGCCGGCTTCGGCGGGCCGGCTGGCATGCCAGCTTTCCAGCGAGGGCGTGGCCGAGCCCAGCACCACCTTGGCGCCCTGGTCGCGGCCGCGCCAGATGGCCAGGTCCCGGGCCGAGTAGCGGGCGCCTTCCTGCTGCTTGTAGCTGGCGTCATGCTCCTCGTCCACCACGACGAGCGCCAGGCCCGGCATGCTGGCGAACACCGACATGCGCGTGCCCAGCACGATGCGCGCCGTGCCCGCATGCGCCGCCAGCCAGCTCTTGAGGCGCTGCGGGTTGGTCATGCCGCTGTGCAGCGAGACCACGCTGCCCGCGCCGTAGCGGGGCGCGAAGCGGGCGGTGAAGCGCTCCTCCAGCTGGGGGGTGAGGTTGATCTCGGGCACCATCACCAGTGCCTGCGCCGCCGGATCGGCCTCCAGCGCCTCCTGCACGCAGCGCAGGTAGACCTCGGTCTTGCCGCTGCCAGTGCTGCCGTAGAGCAGGAAGGGCCCGGGTTCGGCGGCGATGGCGGCGCGGGCGCTTTCCTGCTCGGCGCTCAGGTCGATCTCCGGCAGTGCATCGCCACCCTGCAACGACGCCGCCGGGCGGCGCAGGCGCCGCGCGAGCTGCGCTGGGCCCAGGTCCCGCAACTGGGGCGGCAGGGCGGCCAGGGCCACCTCGCCCACGACCGCGCTGGTAGTAGCGCGCGGTGAAGGGCCACCAGCCGGCGCCAGGGGCGCCGCCAGCGGCGCCACGCCCTCCAGGACCGCGGCAACGGCGCGGGTGGACTAG
>NZ_BAAJYR010000176.1:0-7307 GCF_057546605.1 Acidovorax sp. KPB24-03
AAGGCGCAGCGTGCGCTGGCCGGCCCCGACAATGCGCAGCTGCAGCGCCTGCGCGCCATCGCCCAGCGCCTGATCCCCTACACCGCCCAATGGAACGACCGGGCCCGCCAGTGGCAGTGGGAGGTCAACCTGATCGGCAGCAAGCAGATCAACGCCTTCTGCATGCCGGGTGGCAAGATCGCCTTCTACACCGGCATCCTGGACCAGCTCAAGCTCACCGACGACGAGGCCGCGATGATCATGGGCCACGAAATGGCCCACGCGCTGCGCGAACACGCCCGCGCCCGCCTCGCCAAGACCCAGGCCACCAGCGTGGGCCTGTCCCTCGGGGCGCAGCTGCTGGGCCTGGGCGATCTGGGCAACGCGGCGGCCAACCTGGGCACGCAGCTCATCACGTTGAAGTTCAGCCGCGGCGACGAGACCGAAGCCGACCTGGTGGGCCTGGAACTGGCCGCCCGCGCCGGCTACAACCCCGACGCCTCGGTGAGCCTGTGGCGCAAGATGGGCGAGGCCACCAGCGGCCAGGGCGGCATCGCGTTTCTCTCCACCCACCCCAGCGGGCCGGAGCGCATCCGGCAGCTGGAGCAGAACGTGCCGCGGGTGCAGGGGCTGTACCAGGCGGCGCGCCGGGGGTGAGTCGACCGGGGCCGGCGTGGGGCGCGGATCAGGTCCCGCCCACGTAGGGGTTGCTCTTGCGCTCGCGCCCGAAGCTGCTCTCCGGCCCGTGCCCCGGGATGAAAACCGTGCCGTCGCCCATCGGCCACAGGCGCTGCGTGATGCTGTCGATGAGCTGCTGGTGATTGCCCTGGGGAAAGTCGGTGCGGCCGATGCTGCCGGCAAACAGCACGTCGCCCACGAAAGCCCGCTCGATCTGGGGCGCGTGGAACACCACGTGGCCCGGCGTGTGGCCGGGGCAGTGGCGCACCGACAGCGTCTCGTTGCCGATCTGCACCGTGTCGCCATCGTCCAGCCACCGCGTGGGCGTGAAGGCCTCCGCAGGCGGAAAGCCGAACATCGCGCTTTGCTGCGGCAGCCCGTCGATCCAGAACTGGTCCCCGGGATGCGGCCCGACGATGGGCAGCACCCGGGTGCGGGCCAGCTCGCCCGCTCCGCCCGCATGGTCGATGTGGGCGTGGGTGAGCCAGATCTGCTCTAGCTTCAGCTGCCGCCGCTCCGCCTGGGCGAGGATGGCCGGCAGGTCCCCACCGGGATCGATCACCGCGGCCAGAAGGGTTTCGTCGCACCACACCAACGAGCAGTTCTGCTGGAAAGCGGTGACGGGTAATGTGAAATATTGCAACATCGTGTAAGTTAGTATTCAGGCTTCACGGCGATGATTTCGGGTTCGCGCTTCAGCATTCATCGGAGGGCTGGCGCCATTGTCGTCAATGCGAAAGAGAGAGGGAGCGATGTTCAAGAAGCTGGTGGCTGCGGCCTTTGTTTTCGGTGCGGGCGTGGCCCATGCGTTCATCCCCCAGGCGGGGACGTGGGTGGTGACCTCCGAGGTCAACGGCAAGCCCGGCCGCGGCTTCGGCATCGACGTGCAGAACGGCACGCTGGTGATGCAGATGTATGCGTACGAGAACACCGGCAAGTCCACGTTCTACCTGGCCGTGGGCAATGTGGTGGACAACCAGGTCACGGCCGATCTCAAGTCCTATGAAGGCGGCCGTTTCCTGGGCAGCGAAGACCGCTCGGGCACTGAAAAGGGCAACGCGGGCGCGGTCAAGATCCGCTTCGTCGACGGCGTGAGCGGTTTCATCACCTTCCCCGGCGAGAGCGAAAAGGCCATCTCGCGCTTCAACTTCGGTTACGCGGCCGTACCGCAAAGCCTGAAAGGCAGCTGGCTGTTCACGACGTACTCGCCCACGCTGGGCTGGGGCGTTGAGACTCCCACGTTCACAGCCGTGGGCAATGCCACCGGCACCGGTAGCGGGACCATCTCCGCGCCGTCCAGCAACCTGATGTGTGAACACCAGGTCAGCGGCGGTCTGGCGGGCTTCGTGTTTTGCGTCAAGTTCTTTTCCAACTCCAGCACCACGCAGCACACCTATCTCTTCAAGTACAGCGTGAACGAGGGCGAGGGCGACTGGTATCCCAACAACGGCAAGACCGGCTATGGCTTCTACGTCAAGCGCCTGGTGACCGATGACGGCCAAGTCGCAGGGCTGATCCGCAAGGACGAAGAGGCCTTCGTAGCGCCAGAGCAGGCCCAGGCCTTTGCGGCCGAACTGGCCGCAGCCGCTCACCGCTGATCCGGCCCATGCCCGCAACGGGAGACGGCCGCCCGGCAGGGCCGGTTCCCTGCAAGCGGGTGGATGCCCGCCGCACGCTGCGCGCTGCGCTTACAGCACCATGTCGTACCCGATCGTGATCGGCGCATGGTCAGAAAACTTCTCGGTCTTGTAAATATGCTCGGTGCGGGCCAGGGCGGCGATGGCCGGCGTCGCCAAGTGGTAGTCCAGCCGCCATCCGACGTTGTTTGCATACGCTTGCCCCCGGTTGCTCCACCACGTGTAGGCGGTGTCCGTGGCGTCTGGTTGTAACTGACGGTAAACGTCTATCAGCCCGCCGCCTTCATCAGTTATGTGCAACAACTTTGTCATCCACTCGCGCTCCTGCGGAAGGAATCCGCTGTTCTTCTGGTTGCTGCGCCAGTTCTTGAGGTCGATGGCCTGATGGGCGATGTTGATGTCGCCGCAGAGGATGAACTCGCGCTCGCCCTTGGTGCGCATGAGGTGGGGATGGAACTCGTCGAGGAAGCGGAACTTGGCCAGCTGGCGCTCTTCGCCCGAGGAGCCGCTCGGAAAGTACGCGCTGATGATCGACAGCTTGCGTGCGGGCGTGTCGAAGCGGGCTTCCACGTAGCGGCCCTCGGCATCGAACTCCTGCGAGCCGTAGCCGATGCGCACGTCGCTCGGCTCGTGGCGCGAGTAGATGCCCACGCCCGAGTAGCCTTTCTTGGCCGCGAAGTGAAAGTGCCCTTTCAGGCCCGCCAAGTGCTCGAAGCGGCCCAGCATGTCGGCCGATTGCGCCTTGATCTCCTGCACGCAAATACAATCCGGCCGCGTTGCGGCGATCCATGCCTCCACCCCCTTGGATGCGGCGGAGCGGATGCCGTTGAGGTTGAGGCTCGTTAATTTGAAAAGGGGTGAATCCATGGTGACAGACAAGGCGCAATCGGTGGAACAGGACCGCCTGGCGCAGGACTTCGTGCAATTCGCCGTGGAAGCGGGGGTGCTGCGCTTCGGCGAATTCAAGACCAAGGCAGGCCGCTTGAGCCCGTATTTCTTCAACGCCGGGCTGTTCGATGACGGCGCCAAGATGGGCAGGCTGGCCGAATTCTATGCAAAAGCCCTGCTGGCGAGCGGCATCGAGTTCGACATGGTGTTCGGTCCCGCGTACAAAGGCATTCCGCTCGCGGCCACGGTGGCCGTCGAACTGGCACGGCACGGACGCAACGTGCCCTTTGCCTACAACCGCAAGGAAGCCAAGGACCACGGCGAAGGCGGCACGCTGGTGGGTGCCCCGTTGCGCGGCCGCGTGCTGATCGTGGACGACGTGATGTCCGCCGGCACGGCGGCGCGCGAGTCGATCGCGCTGATCCGCGCTGCGGGTGCCCAGCCCCATGCCATGGCCATCGCCCTCGACCGGCAGGAGAAAGCGACCGAGAACGGCCAGGACGTGGAGCACAGCGCCGTGCAGTACGTGCGCGACCATCTGGGCATGCAGGTATGCACCATCGCCAAGCTGGCAGATTTATTGCAGTATTTGGCCCAGAGTGGGGAGCCGGGTGTGCACACCCACCATGAACACGTGCTGGCATACCGCCAGCGCTACGGCGTGCAAGGGGGGTAGTTCGTTTGAGCAAGACGGCCTGGAGATTCGGCTGGTGGGTGATCGCCCTCTCGGGCCTGGCGGGCACGCCGGCCGGGGCGCAGCCTAGCGGTTCTCCGACCGCCGGCATCTACACCTGCGTGAATGCCCAGGGCCGTCGCCTCACGGCGGACCGGCCCATCGCCGAGTGCGTGGACCGGGAGCAGCGGGTGCTGGGCCCATCGGGCACCGAGCGCCAGCGCCTGGGCCCCACCCTCACCGACCAGGAGCGCGCCGCCCTGGAGGCCCAGCGCCGCAAGGAGGCCGAGGAGCGCGCCCGCATCGCCGACGAGCGCCGCCGCGAGCGCGTGCTGGTGGCCCGCTACCCCGACCAGGCCTCGCACGATGCCGAGCGCGCCGCGGCCATCCAGCAGGTCAACGAGGTCACGGCCGTCGCCGAAAAGCGCGTGGCCGACCTGCAGCGCCAGCGCAAGGCGCTCGATGCCGAAATGGAGTTCTACCGCCGCGATCCCAGCAAGGCGCCCATGCTCCTGCGCCGCCAGATCGCCGAGCAGGAAGACGCGCTGGCCGAGCAGCAGCGGTTCATCGCCGGGCAGGAGCAGGAAAAGCGCCGCGTGCACCAGCGGTTCGACGCCGAACTGGTGCAGCTCAAGAGCCTTTGGGCGGGGCAGCGCCCCGCCATGCATTCACAGTAAAGGCACCCTTCCCCGGTGGCCGGGGCAGAGCGGCGTCAGGAAGACGCCGCCGCGAGCCGGGCGCGCAGCAGGTCGTTCACCTGCTGCGGATTGGCCTTGCCCTTGCTGGCCTTCATGGCCTGGCCCACGAGCGCGTTGAAGGCCTTGTCCTTGCCCGCGCGGAACTGGGCCACGTTGTCGGGGTTGGCGGCGATCACGTCGTCGATGATCTTTTCCAGCGCGCCGGAGTCGTTCATCTGCTTGAGGCCCTTGGCCTCGATGATCGCGTCCACATCGCCCGCAGCCGCATCGCTCCACAGCGCCTCGAACACCTGCCGGGCGGCGTTGTTGGAGATCGTGCCATCGGCGATGCGGGTGACCAGTTGCGCCAGTTGGGCGGCGCTCACGGGGGCCGCGGCGATGTCGCTCTCGCCGGCATTCACCCGCCGCGACACCTCGCCCATGATCCAGTTGCTGACCAGCTTGGGTTGCTGGCTGGCCTGCGCCGCCGCTTCGAAATACGAAGCCATCGCCTTCGACTGGGTCAACGTGGTCGCGTCGTACTCGGGCAGGCCGTAGTCGGCCACGAAGCGCGCGGCCATGCTGCGGGGCAGCTCGGGCATCAGCGCGCGCTGCTCGTCCACCCATTGCTGCGAAATCTGCAGCGGCGGCAGGTCCGGATCGGGGAAGTAGCGGTAGTCGGCCGCGTCTTCCTTGGTGCGCATGGCGCGGGTCTCGCCCGTGCCGGGGTCGAACAGCACCGTGGCCTGCTGGATCGCGTGGCCGTCCTCGATCTGCTCGATCTGCCAGCGGATCTCGTAGTCGATCGCCTGCTGCATGAACTTGAAGCTGTTCAGGTTCTTGATCTCGCGGCGCGTGCCCAGCGGGGCGCCGGGCTTGCGCACCGAGACGTTGGCGTCGCAGCGGAACGAGCCCTCCTGCATGTTGCCGTCGCAGATGCCGATCCACGTCACGATCTTGTGCAGCTCCTTGGCGTAGGCCACGGCCTCTTCGGACGAGCGCATGTCGGGCTCGGTCACGATCTCCAGCAGCGGCGTGCCGGCGCGGTTCAAATCGATGCCGCTCTGGCCGATGAAGTCCTCGTGCAGCGACTTGCCCGCGTCTTCTTCCAGGTGGGCGCGCACGAGCTTCACGGTCTTCTTCTCGTCGCCCAGGAAGAACGACACCTCGCCGCCCTGCACCACCGGGATCTCGAACTGGCTGATCTGGTAGCCCTTGGGCAGATCCGGATAGAAGTAGTTCTTGCGGGCGAAAACGCTTTCCGGCGCAATGGTGGAGCCCAGGGCCAGTCCTAATTTGATGGCGCAGGCCACGGCCTCGCGGTTCATCACGGGCAGGGTGCCCGGCAGGGCCAGGTCCACCGCGCAGGCCTGCGTGTTGGGCGCGGCGCCGAAGGCGGTGGGCGCGCGGCTGAAGATCTTGGATTTCGTCGCAAGCTGGGTGTGGGTTTCGAAGCCGATGACGACTTCGTAGCCGTGGATCAATGGGGCGGTCATGTTCAGAGGCCTCCCGGCATGCGGAGGTGGAAATCGGTGGCTTGCTGCAGGCGGTGGGCGGCATTGAGCAGCCGGGCTTCCTGGAAGTAGTTGCCGATCAGCTGCAGGCCCACGGGCATGCCGTCCTCGCCGAAGCCGGCGGGCACGCTCATGCCGGGCAGGCCGGCGAGCGAGGCGGGCAGCGTGAAGATGTCGGCCAGGTAGTCGGCCAGCGGGTCGTTGCCGTGCTCGCCGAGCTTCCACGCCACCGTGGGTGCCACCGGGCCGGCGATGAGGTCGCACGACTGGAAGGCATTCTGGAAGTCGTCGGCGATCATGCGGCGGATCTTCTGCGCCTGCAGGTAGTAGGCGTCGTAGTAGCCGTGCGACAGCACGTAGGTGCCGATCATGATGCGGCGCTTGACCTCGTCGCCGAAGCCCTCGGCGCGCGTCTTCTTGTACATGTCCACCAGATCGGTGTAGTCGCTGGCGCGGTGGCCGAACTTCACGCCGTCGAACCGCGAGAGGTTGGACGAGGCCTCGGCCGGGGCGATCACGTAGTACACGGGAATGGACAGCTCGGTGCGCGGCAGGCTGATGGGCACCAGTTTCGCGCCGAGCTTCTCGTATTCCTGGAGCGCGGCGTCCACCGCGGCGCGCACGCCGGGCGCGAGGCCCTCGCCGAAGAACTCGGCCGGGATGCCGATGCGCAGCCCGTCGATGCCGTCGTTCAACTGGCGGGTGAAGTCCTGCGCCGGCAGGTCGAGCGAGGTGGAGTCGCGGTCGAGGTCCGGGCCGCAGATGGCCGACAGCAGCAGGGCGCAGTCCTCGGCCGAGCGGGCCATGGGGCCGGCCTGGTCCAGGCTGGAGGCGAAGGCGATCATCCCGTAGCGCGAGGCGCGGCCATAGGTCGGCTTGATGCCCGTGATGCCGCAGAACGAGGCGGGCTGGCGGATCGAGCCGCCCGTGTCGGTGCCCAGCGCCACGGTGGCCAGGTCGAGCGCCACGGTGGCGGCGCCGCCGGAGGTGGAGCCCCCGGTGATGCGGCTCGGGTCGTGCGGGTTGGCCGGCGTGCCGTAGTGGGGGTTGAGCCCCAGGCCCGAGAAGGCGAACTCGCTCAGGTTGGTGCGACCGAGCAGCACTGCACCCGCGGCGCGCAGTCGGGCCACCGCGACGGCGTCGGACGGGGCGGGCGCCCCGGCCATCACGGCCGATCCGGCACGGGTCACCTGGCCCTGCACGTCGAACAGGTCTTTGATGGAAACGGGCAGGCCCGCCAGCGGCGAGGCACGTGCCCGCC
>NZ_BAAJYR010000177.1:0-7300 GCF_057546605.1 Acidovorax sp. KPB24-03
CTGGCGCCCGCCGCGCCCGTCGCGGCGGCCACCATCGCGCTGCAGCTGGGCGCCTCGCTGCTCATCGTCTTGGGCTGGCACCGCTGGCTGGGCGCGCTGGCGCTGGCCGGCTTCACCGTGCTGGCGGCGTTCCTGGCCGACCGCTTCTGGCAGGTGGCGCCGCCCGAGCGGCAGCGCGCCGCCAACGCATTCTTCGAACATTGGGGCCTGGTGGGCGGCATGCTGCTCGTCGCCTGGCACGACCTGGGAGGCCTCCATGGCACATGACGATCACCCACACGATTCACCGTCCGCCGCGGCCGCCGCCGCCGTGCCCGCACCTTCGGGCAGCTTCGCGCCGCTGCGCCTGCCGCTGTTCGCGGTGCTGTGGTCCGCCACGGTGCTGGGCAACATCGGCAGCTTCATGCGCGACGTGGCCAGTTCGTGGATGGTGACCGAGCTGTCGTCCAGCCCCGCCGCCGTGGCGCTGGTGCAGACGGCGGCCACGCTGCCGATCTTCCTGCTGGCGATTCCGGCCGGCGTGCTGTCGGACATCCTGGACCGCCGGCGCTTTCTGATCGCCGTGCAGGTGCTGCTGGCCTGCGTGAGCGGCACGCTGCTGGTGATGGCGCGCACGAACACGCTCACCGTGGAATCGCTCATCGTGCTCACCTTCGTGGGCGGCATCGGCGCGGCGCTCATGGGGCCCACGTGGCAGTCCATCGTGCCCGAGCTGGTGCCCCGCAGCGAGCTGAAAAGCGCCGTGGCGCTCAATTCGCTGGGCATCAACATCGCCCGCGCCATCGGCCCCGCGGCCGGCGGCCTGCTGCTGGCCAGCTTCGGCGCGGCCGCGGCCTACGGCCTGGACGTGGCGAGCTACGGCTTCGTGATCGCCGCGCTGCTGTGGTGGAAGCGCCCCAAGGCCGAGCCCACCGGGCTGAACGAGCAGTTCTTCGGCGCCTTCCGCGCCGGCCTGCGCTACGCGCGCGCCAGCCGCGAACTGCACGTGGTGCTGCTGCGCGCGGCGGTGTTCTTTCTGTTCGCCAGCTCCGTCTGGGCGCTGCTGCCGCTGGTGGCGCGGCGCATGCTGGGCGGCACGGCGGGCTTCTACGGCGTGATGCTGGGCGCGGTCGGTGCCGGGGCCATCCTCGGCGCGGTGCTGCTGCCCCGCCTGCGCAAGCGCCTGGATGCCGACGGGCTGGTGCTGCTGGCCTCGCTGCTCACCGCGGGCGTGATGGCCGTGCTCACCCTGGCGCCGCCGCGCGAGGCCGCCGTGGCGCTCATGCTGGTGCTGGGCCTGGGCTGGATCATCGCGCTCACCACGCTCAACGGCGTGGCCCAGGCCGTGCTGCCCAACTGGGTGCGCGGCCGGGGCCTGGCGATCTATCTCATGGTGTTCAACGGCGCCATGGCCGCCGGCAGCCTGGGCTGGGGCCTGGTGGCGGGGCAGGCGGGCCTGCCGGCCACGCTGCTGGCCGGCGCGGGTGGCCTGGTGCTGGCGGCGTGGCTCTTTCACCGCGTGAAGCTGCCCACCGGCGAGGCCGACCTGCAGCCGTCCAACCACTGGCCCGAGCCGCTGCTGGCCGAGCCCGTGGCGCACGACCGCGGCCCGGTCATGGTGCAGATCGAATACCGCGTGCGCACGCCCGACCTGCCCGCGTTCCTGCAGGCCATGCAGCATGTGGCGCGCGAACGCCGCCGCGACGGCGCCTATGCCTGGGGCGTGGCGGAACACTCCGCCGAGCCCGGCCGCGTGATCGAGTGGTTCCTGGTCGAGTCGTGGGCTGAGCACCTGCGCCAGCACGGCCGCGTCTCCAGGGCCGACGCGGACCTGCAGGCCGAGGCGCTGCGCTACCACGTGGGGCCGGAGCGGCCCGTGGTGCACCACTATCTGGCGCTGGATGGGCAGGGCGTTGCGGCGAGGGCGGCGTAATGCCGGCGGGGCGGTGGCTGCCGTTGCGGGCCGGACGCCGCCACGCCGGATTTCAGGTCGAAAAGGGCTCCAGCACAATATCCACTAGGGCATGTTGCTATTAAATGGATAGCGCCCTTTTGCCGGTGCTGCAGGGCTGATGGTGCCGGGCTGGAGCGGCGTCTGCGTCAGGCCACCCGCGCTTCGATGCGCGCGGCACGTGTCATGGTCAACGCTATTCGAGAACGGATGCAAATTTCGGGAAATGAAGAGTGGCTGACGCGACCGCTCGACAAGGCGAGAGCAGAGGATTGCCGAACCCAGCAAACCAAGCGTGGGTTTCTCTCCACGACCCAGCAGTGGTTGCCCAGGCCCGCAGCATTCCAGTCCCTCAGCCGTCGCCGGCAGGTCGGCTTTCGGCAGGTCGTGTCAGCCGGTCTCAGTGTGCAGGGAACGCCAGCAGGTACTCCCAGCTCATGCTGGTGGTGCGTGGGTCATTGGCCACCGGCACGCGGCGGATCGCCAGCAACTGATTGATGCCCGCCGTGGGCGTGACCGTCGCAGTGCCGTCTTCAGCCGTCGTGACGGGCGCCCCCTTCTCGCCCAGCGACAGCCGGATGCCGGCGATGGGTTTTCCATCGAACAGCACGCGCACACGCATGGGTTGGCCTGCATCGGGCGTGTCCGCCTCCAGGGCCACGATCTCGAACTGTTGCCCCAGTTCCTTCTTTGCGATCACGCCCCACTGGATGATGGTCTTGTGGTACTTGAGCGCATGCACACCACTGGTGGCGCCGGGGTTCTCGGTCATGGGCTTGTTCATCATCTGGCCACCCTCGACCTTGCTGAAGAAACCGTTGTCGAAGTGGGCCGCCAGCAACGCGGCCTGGCGCTCGGGCTTCACGCGCACCCCATCGGGCCGCGGTTCCACCGCCACGTCGATCTTGCGGCCACGGCGATCGAAGGCCTGCAGGCTCTTCAGCTTGTGAGCGGGGTAGGTCTCCAACTGGCCTTCGTGCCCGCCGAACTGCACGAGGTAGCCGCCGCTGGCATCAGGCTCCAGCCAGACGTTGTGGGCCTGCACGGAGCCCAGGCCCAGGGCCAGCGCTGTGATGGACAGCAGGCGCAGGAGTGGTGTCGGGGTGGTGGTCTTCATGGCGTTCTCCTGGATTGCCTGAGCTTCCTGGATCGGGTGGTCACAGGTCAGAATTGCAGCTTGGTGCCGAGCTTGAAGGTCCGCGGCGCACCGGGTGCGAAGACCTGCGTGCCTCCGATGACCGAGGCCGAGGTGGCATAGGCCTTGTCGCTCACGTTGGCGATGGCGGCGTAGATCTCATAGCGGTTGGCGACTCGGTACGCAGCGCTCAGGTCCACCGTGGCATAGCCGCCATAGCCCACGCTGTTGTCGGCGTTCACCGCATAGGCGCCCACCCGGCGCCAGGTGGCAGTGGTGGACCAGTCCGCGGCAGGCCGCCAGGTGGCGCTCACCGTGGCCATGTAGCGCGGCACGCCGGCCACCTGCTTGCCGATGAGGGCCGCATTGCCGTTCTCGGTGATGCGCGAATGCGCGCTGCCCCAGGTGAGGGCCAGGTCCACGTCGCGGTGTGCTGCCCACAGGGCGCTGGCCTCCACGCCGCTGCGCCGCGTGGCGCCATTGTTCTCGTACACGCCGGGGGCCACGGTGCGGATCTCGTCGGAGGAGGTGAGGCGGAAGGCCGCTACATCCAGCACCAGGCCCTGCACGGGCTTGAACTGCGCACCCACCTCGGTCTGGCGAAAGACGTTGGGGTCGAGCGTGGCGGCGCCCAGTGCGTACTTGGCGAAGGTGCTGGGCAAGGCAAAGCCCTCGGCCCAGCTGGCGCGCAGCTGCACGCCCGGTGCGACGTCGGATCGCACGCCCAGCTTGGGGCTGGCATGGGACATCCTGGCCAGCGGGCCGCAGGGGTCGGTACCCGTCTCGGCACCATTGCGCTCGCAATTGCCGGTGAAACGGTCCCAGCGCAGGCCGGCCGAGGGTTTGAACAGAGGGTGGATGGGCGCCTCGATCTCTCCGAAGGCCGAGACACTGTTCAGCTTCGAGGTGCGGTTGTTGATGGCAGGGGCCAGGCGCGCACGGTTGTCCAGCCCGTCGAAGTACAGGTAGTCGGTGGCTTCGCGGAAAGTCTCCAGCCCGGCCACCCAGTTCAGCAGGGTTCCTGCCACCGGGGTGCGGCCGTTCAGGCTGGTGCCCGCACCATGGACATTGCGGTCGTAAGTCTCCTCGCGCTGGCGCCAGGTGGTGGCATTGACCGGGCGGCTGAACCAGCGTGTGAAGTCCTGCTGCGTGGTGTAGGCAAACGTCAGCAGCTTCACGTCGGGCGAGAGTGCGTAGTTCACGTCCGCGCGCAGCGTGGCGAAGTGCTTGTTGGCGCCATCGTTCATGGCGCGCGGGTCCTTGCCATAGGGGTTCTGCGCGAACTGCGCGGCCGTGACGTAGCCGGGCGAATCGCCATCGGCCTCGTGCCAGCGGCCCGACAGCGCTACGTCCAGGTCGGCGCTGATGCGCTTGCTCCAGCGGCCTGCCAATGTGCTGCGGTGATCGTCCGACTGTGCCCGGAAGCCATCGGTGCGGTCGTGCTGCGCCGCCAGGTTCAGGTATTCCCCCTCACCCAGTTTGAGACCCCATGCGCCTTGCAGATCCACCGTGCTGTGGGAGCCGAGACTCGCATCCACCTCCCGGTACTCTCCACGCTTGCGCGTCTCTATCGCCATCAGCCCGGCGCGATTGAAGTTGCCGTACAGCGCCGATACGGGGCCCTTGTAGAGCGTGAAGCGCTCGATCTCCAGCGGCACGATGACATTGAGGTCCACATACCCATCGGCGTGCGACATGGCTTCGTTCAGCGGAATACCGTCGAGCACGACGCCCACGTCGCCGCCATGCCCACCACCGCCAAAGCCGCGCATCACGATGGTGTCGGCCACGCCCGAGAGCTGGTAGTTCTGCACGTTCATTCCGGGCACATGGCGCAGCAGCTCTGTCGGCTGGCTCACATGCTTGTCGGCGATCTCTTCGCTGTCGAAGCTCGTGCTGGAATAGGCGGAGGCAGCCCCCTGAAGCGCCTGACCTTTGATCTCGATGGAGTCCAGGGTGGGCGAGGCTTGCTGAGCCGCGGCACACTGGGCTCCGAGGGCCAGCACCATGGCGGCGTACAGGGGTCGACCATGCAGATTGCTGGCCTGGTGCAGGAAGGGACCTCGTGTCATGGGTTTTGCGGTATGAAATGAAGACGCAGGACCGGTGGGCCACGCAGGGTCCATCCCGATCATGGGTCTCGTGCAGTTGCGTCATATGCCCGCGCAGGATGTCGCGGATGGCGCCATGGCGTTGCAGCGCAGTTCCAAGGCTCGCCGAGTATGAAGAACTGCCGTTTGATCTTCAATACGCCGGATGGCGTATCGCAGCCCCCAGCCGAGGCCCAGGTTCATCCAGGCGCCCAGCGGTGGAGCAGCGGCAGCGGGACCCGGCTGGCGCGGCCTGCGGGGCGCCGAGTGAGCACCTCCTTCATGGAGGCGAAGGCATCGTGCCCGTTGTTGTGGCCGAGGCAGCCGCCATGCGCGGCGACAAGGCCAGTTGCCGCTTACGCCTTCACATCAACCACCGGTTCGAAGCCCCCAAAGATCATGCGTTTACCGTCAAAGGGCATGGGCAGGTTGCCAGGAACTGAGGGGTCCATGCGCGGGTCTTCCATCATCTTCTTCATCCCTGCATCGCGCGTGGCCTTGTCTGGCCATTCAACCCAGGAAAAAGCCACCGTCTCCTCTGCCGTGGCCTGCACCGCTCTGCGGAAATCGGTGACCTTGCCGTCCGGGACATCGTCGCCCCAGCACTCGATCACGCGGATCGCCCCCAACTCGATGAATATGGGGTCGAGCGTACGGGCATGCTCGATGAACTTTTGCTTGTTGGCGGTAGGGACTGCGATCACGAAACCATCGATGTACGACATGTCATCACTCCTGTTGGATTGATCGTTGGCGCGCTCGTTGGGGCATGCTCCGTATTCCATCCGCTGGCGGCAGGAACCAAGTCGATCGGCAGGACGGACCGGGGGCAACGGGTTCTGAGAGGCGCAAGAACCGCGCAAAAGCCTATCGCTTCCGACAGCGCGGCCCTCTCAGGATAGACCCTCGGGACGCAGACCACTGCCGCTGCAAGATTCTTCAATCATGCCGTGGGCTGGCCGGCCTGTACACGGACCATGAATGAAGGCGCGCCGTGGTCCGGGCGAGTGGCGCCGTGCGCATCAAGCCTCGGACACCGCCGCCACTTCCACCACGCAGTCGTAGAACGTGGGCGCCGCACCGATGTCGGACAGGGCCTGGCTGGTCAGCTCGTTCACGTTGGTGCCGTTCACGCCGAACTTGCGCCACCAGATGCCCAGGCCGTTCACCACGCCGGGGCGGGCGCGGCCGTTCACGGCGGCGTGGCATTCGTAGCTGCCGCGGTCGTTGAACACGCGCACCCGCGTGCCGTCGGCGATGCCGCGCGGGGCGGCGTCGTCGGGGTGGATCTCCAGCACCGGCTGCGTCTCGATGTTTCGCAGGCTCTGCACGTTCACGAAGGTGGAGTTCAGGAAGTTGCGCGCGGGCGGCGAGATCATGGCCAGCGGGTAGCGGCCGCCGGGCTGCGGCAACTCGTGGTTGGGCACGTGCACCGGCACGGGCGGCAGGCCCTGGGCCGCCAGCCGCTCGCTGTAGAACTCGCACTTGCCCGACGGCGTGTGAAAGCCGCCCTCGGCGAACGGCGCATCGGGCAGGGGCAGGGGCGCGAAGCCCACTTCCAGCAGTTGCCCGAAGTCGATGCGATCGCCGTAGGCCTGGCGGCACAGGGCCTCGTCGCTGTCGGCAAAGCAGGGCTCGGTATAGCCCATGCGCTCGGCCAGGTCGCGGAAGATGCGGGCGTTGGAGCGCGACTCGCCCAGCGGCGCGATGGCCGGGCGGTTGAGCAGCACGTCGGTGTGGCCGTAGGAGACGTGCACGTCCCAGTGCTCGAGCTGCGTGGTGGCGGGCAGCAGGTAGTCGGCGTAGTCGGCCGTGTCGGTGCGAAAGTGCTCCAGCACCACGGTGAACAGGTCGTCGCGGGCGAAGCCCCGGGCCACCTGCGCGGAGTCGGGCGCCACGGCCACGGGGTTGCTGTTGTAGACCACGACGGCCTCGATCTTCGGGCCGAACTCCGGCGAGGCTTCGCGCAGAAGGTCGTCGCCGATGGTCACCATGTTGATGGTGCGCGGCACCGGGCCCGTGTGCAGGTCGGGGCGCTGCAACTGGGCGCGCTGCACGGGAAAGTGGCCGGAGCTCGACAGCAGCAGGCCGCCTGCGCGGTGGCGCCAGGCGCCGGTGAGTGCAGGCAGGCAGGCCACGGCGCGC
>NZ_BAAJYR010000178.1:0-7278 GCF_057546605.1 Acidovorax sp. KPB24-03
CATGCGCCCGCCCGATGGCCGCGGTGGCCTCGGCCGCGCTGTGCTGCGGCACCGCGCCGATCGCCTCGCCCGTGATGGGCGAGCGCACCGGCAGGCTGCCGCCCGTGTAGGCCGAGCGCGGCACGCCCAGGCGTTTCAGCAATTGATCCACCTCCGCCGAGACGGCAGAGGCGGGCGTGGCGGGTGAGGAAGGGTTGGCGACGTTGGCAGACATGGCGGTGGTGCTCGCAGTCAAAAAACAGGAACGGTAAAACGCGACGAGGAAAAGAAGCAAGAAAGCGTGCGCCAATATCCCCCAATCGCGCCCGCCTGCATAGCAAAATAACGGAACGACTTGATGTCAAGATGGAATCAAGTCACGGGTTGGTAAAAACCCTTGCCCTAGTCGAATCTGCGCTGGCCGGCAATGCCTTGCGCAGAGTCATTCCCTTGGAGCATGACCTTGCTGCGCCGCGCCTTTCTCCCCTCCATGGCCGACCTGCTGGCCTTCGAAGCCGCCGCCCGCCACCACAGCGTGTCGCGCGCGGCCGAAGAACTGCACCTGACCCAGAGCGTCGTCTCGCGCCAGATCCGCCAACTGGAGGCGCAGTTGGGCACCGCCCTGTTCCACCGCGTGCGCCAGCGCGTAGTGCTCACCGACGCCGGCCGCGTCTACGCCGCCGATCTGCAGGGCGTGCTGCAGCAGCTGTCGGCCATCACGCAGAAAGCCATGGCCTTCAGCAGCACCGACGGCCTGCTCAACCTGGCCGTGCTGCCCACCCTGGGCACCCGCTGGCTCATCCCGCGCCTGGGCGGCTTCATGGCGCTGCATCCGGAGGTGACGGTCAATTTCGCGGCGCGTTCCGAGCCGTTCGACTTTGCGGGCACCCCGTTCGACGCCGCCATCCACTTCGGCACGCCCCACTGGGCCGGGGCGGTGTGCGAATACCTCATGCACGAAGAAGTGGTGCCGGTGTGCAGCCCGGGCTACCAAAGCCAGCACGGCATCCACACCCCGCAAGACTTGGCGCGCGTGGTGCTGCTGCAGCAGAGCACGCGGCCCACGCAGTGGTCGGAATGGTTCGAATTGGTGGGCGAGCCGACCAGCCTGGCGCTGCGCGGGCCACGGCACGAGCAGTTCGCCATGATTGCGCAGGCGGCGGTGTCGGGGCTGGGGGCGGCGCTGCTGCCGCGGTTCTTGATCGAGCCGGAACTGGCGGCGGGGAGCCTGGTGGAGCTGTCGGATACGGTGCTGACCAGCGGCGATGCGTATTACCTGGTGTATCCGGAGGCGCGGGCGGAGGCGCCGTTGGTGAAGGCGTTCAGAGATTGGGTGGTGGGGGAGAGTGGGGAGTTAACGCGAAAAGTTAGATTGGCCTGAATGATTCGCGGTTTCAAGGTCTGTCACGTATGGCCAATTTCGGTTGAGACGGAGGTTCGCTTTGGGCCCAAGCCGTCGTTCACAGACCGTCCGGACGGGGCGATAGCCAATCCGTAAAGCGGGCGCGAAGCTCTTCGGGTGCGATGGAGTGCGTGAAGACGTCCATCCCACCGTCGTAGGGACAGAAAATGTTTTTTGTCGCCGGAGAAACAAACGTGATGCCCACCACTTTCCAGTCTGCGAGTAGGCGAATCGCAGCTTTGAAAAAATCGGGTTTCCAGTGGGAAACCAAAGCCCGGACATACATTCGATCCTCTTCGTCCTGCCCAAGACTTTCGGGCTGCATCACAGCAACGGCCTCTCTGAATTGGCGCCCGGCAAGCTGATGCTTGGCCTTTCCACGCAGCCTGGCTTCCTCGCCAAGCGCGCGAAAGACGTACAAAGGCTCGTTGGCGCTGAAGAGCGCTGATGCGACGAGACAATGTCGATGTTCAATTTCGGCGTATTCGTCCAGCGACCCAGCGTACCGCTTCGATTCAGGGAGTGAGTGAAACCGCACCCATTGCGCGCTGAGCGCGCGACGCAGAAGATGCCCGCGAGGCGCAATCTCGCCGAACTCAGAATGCCACCAGGCAAGGGGATCAGGGCGCATATCCGTCACTCTATCCGAGCGTCTTTTATTGATGGAGCCCCCTGGGTGAGGCCAATGCCAAGCGTCGGGTGATTGGTCAATTCTGCCAATGGCTTAGCCGATTGAGTTGCGGCATCGCTCCCATCGCTGAAGTTAACCCCGCGGCCAACGGGAGCCTTCGAAGGCTGTTGGAGCCCTTCACAATCAAGACCTGCCCACCGCTCGTTCGACATGCCTCACTTTGATCATGGATAAATTTTTGCTGCAGCAGCAGGTGTTGGAACAGCTTGCAGAAGACCTGCTGCAAGCCGAGCAGGCAATGCGGGCGGCCCATGAAACGGCGACCCACGAAGAAAACATCGCCGAGAACAAATACGACACCTTGGGGCTCGAAGCCGCCTATCTGGCGACCGGCCAGGCTCGGCGCGCCGAAGCCATCCGCCAGGCGCTGGCCCATTGGCGCCAATTCTGTCCGCGCCCCTACGACGCCAGCAAAGGCATACAGCTCGGCGCGCTGGTCTGCCTGGTCGATTCCGACGACAAGGAGCAGCAGATTTTTCTCGGCCCGGATGGAGGCAGCATGAAGTTGGTCAGCGGCGGTCAGATCGTTCAGGTCATCAGTTGCGAAGCCCCTTTGGGCAGGGCCATGCTGGGTAAATGCGAGGGGGATGAAGTGTCGATACAGGTCGCTCCGAGCCGGCAGCAGTTTGAGGTGCTGCGGGTGCACTGAGCCGTTGCAAGGTCAAGCAGAATCAACACGAGGTCAGCGGACACTCAGACCTCATGCACGCATCCGCTGGTAAAAATGATGTTCAAACAGGAGTGGAGCGACGTGAAAACAGGCCAGGGCGACCTCATCCTTGAAGCATTGCAGCAGCGGTTCCAACAGAACACTCACAGGCACCCGGGTGTCGATTGGGCCCACGTCCATGCGCGTTTGCAAAGCAACCCCGAAAAGCTGAAGGCGCTCCACGCCATGGAGGCCACAGGAGGCGAACCCGATGTCATCGGAACAGCGGATGCCACTGGCGCCTGCGTTTTCTGCGACTGCGCCGCTGAAAGCCCCCAGGGTCGCAGAAGCCTCTGCTATGACGCAGCGGCATGGAATGCCCGCAAGCAGAACAAGCCAGAGAGCAACGCGGAGGGCGTGGCCGCTGCCATGGGCATCTCGCTGCTGACGGAGGACCAATACCGGACGCTTCAGCAGTTCGGGGAGTTCGACCGCAAAACGTCGAGCTGGGTCGCCACGCCGCCGGAAATCAGACAACTCGGCGGCGCGCTGTTTTGCGACAGGCGCTACGGCAGGGTCTTCGTGTACCACAACGGTGCCGAGTCTTACTATGCTGCGCGAGGGTTCAGGGGCTCGGTGAGCGTGTGAGGCAGCCTTTGAGTTGGCGCGCAGCGATAGAAACCCGGACCTGCTGCAGGCGTCGTTATCGTGGCGTCCATCGTTGCCTGCGATTGGACTGAATGATGGAAATTTCGGAGGGCCATGTGACCCGTCTGCGCAATTGCGATAGCAGGGCAATGCCTCGCCCAACCGATGAAGACATGAAGCGCTTGTCAGCCATGGCCCAGCGCGGGGAGCTGTATCCGGCGCTCAATCACACCAAATGGGCGGAGCTGCGTGCCGAGATGCTCGCGGCACCGGTCGAGCAGCATCCCCAGTTCCGGGGCCGCAGCGTTTTCGCACCACCGGGGTTCTGTACTGCATGGGACGGCGAGTTCTATTACCACCTTCATCCGGTCGCGGAGTGGGAGTGGATCGAGCTTCAAGCGGCCTCGGCACACTGGCTGCAAGAGGTCCTCAAGCGCCACGGCATTCCCTATTCCGTGGAGGCGGGAGTCATTCGGGTGTGGGGCTATACCCGGCCTGGGCCCCAGCCAGATTGGCGTGAGAGGGGCGGCGGTCCATGGCCTAAGTCGAACGCTGTCTGACGGGTGGACGGGAAAGCCCCTGGCCGCGTCGTTGCACACATTGCGGCAAAGATCGCTCGCCCGGCTCAGTGGTCCCGCATCATCAAATCGACCGACTTGCCCAGCTGCGCGAACATGAAATTCGGTGCGATGCGCGATGCGATCTTCAAGACGTTGCTCAACCCCGGCCGAATCTCGAGCCTGTCTTTCCGCAGCCCGGCCAAGGCATGCTTCACCAGGGTTTCGACCGGCATCGGGGTGACGCCGCCCACATCTTCCTTGGTGAAATCGCCCGAGAACAGCGAGGTATCCGTGCCCGGTGGCGCCAGCTCGAAGACCTGCACGCGGGTGCGTTTGAGCTGCAGTCGCAGCGACCGCGTATAGGCATGCAGGCCCGCCTTGGTCGCGCAGTAGATGGGCGCGATGGCCATGGGCACGAAAGCCAATCCCGAAGACACGTTGACGATCGCCGCGCGTGGCTGCTTTTTCAGGTGGGGCAGGAACACCTGGTTGACCCAGAGGGTGCCTTTCAGATTCGTTTCGACCTCCTGGGTCAGGCCTTGCAGATCGTCCGTGGGGCTCTGGAGATTGATCTTTCGCATGATGCCGGCGCAGTGGATGACGACGTTCAGTGCCGGAAACTCCTGGGGCAGCGTCTGGTGCATCGCGCGGATGGACGCGGGATCGGCCACGTCGCAAACCCGGGTGTGGATGCCGGGGAGCGAGCGGCTCACGGCCGCCAGCTTGGCGGGGTTGCGGCCGGTGACGATCACGGTGTTGCCGAGGTGCAGAAGCTGCTTCGCCAGTTCCAGCCCGATGCCGGACGAACCGCCGGTGATCAGGACGGTGTTGTTGCTGATGTCCATGGTGTGGCCTTGTTGCCTGACGGTTGAAGGTGGAGATTGACGGTCGTTGGATTCCGCACGCAGCCTTCCAGGCGCCGCTGGGGAATCGATGGGTTGAATGAGGCCAGGCCGTGAGGGCCCGGCCTGCGATCCGTCAGTGCATGGTGATGACGAGCCGTCCGGTCACGTGGCCTTGGGCGCTGAGTTCATGCGCGTCGGCGATGCGGTCCAGCGGAAAGGTCTGTTCGACCGGCAAGGTGAATGCGCCGGCGTTGAACAGCGATGCCGCACCCGCCAGCGCCTTGCTGGCCAGGGCCGCGTCCATGGGTTCGAACGAGGTTTTGGCGCCGTGCTGCGGGGCCGACAGGTCGGAGATCGACAGCACTTTCAATGCGTTGCCGGTGATCGCCACCAGTTCCGGAATGACGCCGGAGCCGGCAATGTCGAGTGCGGCTTGCACGCCTTGCGGCGCCAGGGCGGCCACGCGATCGGCCAGCCCGGGTCCGTAGGTCGTCGGAGTGGCGCCCAGCGAGCGCAGGTAGTCGTGCTTGGCGGCGCTGGCGGTGCCGATCGTGCGGATGCCGGCGGCTTTGGCCAGCTGGATCACGGCCGATCCCACGCCCCCGGCGGCGCCGCTGACCAGGAGCGTCTCGCCCGGCTTCACACCCACTTCGGCAATGATGCGCGTGGCCGTTTCGACCGCGACCGGGTAGCCTGCGGCTTCTTCGAAAGACAGCCCCTGGGGCTTCGCGGCCCATTCCTGCAGGACGGCGTATTCGGCCATCGTGTCGATGCCCTTGCCGAAGACCGCATCGCCCACGGCCACGCCGGACACGCCTTCGCCCACGGCATCGACGATGCCTGCCGCGTCGAACCCGCTGCCGGCGGGCATGGCGATGGGCATCATCGCGTGCATGTAGCCGGCCCGCAGTTTCCAGTCGATCGGATTGACGCCTGCGGCTTTGACCGCGATGCGCACCTGGCCGGGGCCGGGCGCGGGCTTCGCGATGTCTTCGATGGCCAGAACCTCTGGACCACCGTATTGGTGAAACCGTACTGCTTTCATGGGGGCATTCCTTGCTGATGGGGTGGAGGGAGCGGGCAGTGAAGCGGGCCGGTTGGTGGCCACTGCTTGCCCACGCCGTGATTGTTCAGTGGCTCATGAATGGTGCATAGTCCGAGAAATCTGGACATGGCGTCTCATCAATGGAACAAAGCATGGACATCACGGCACTGGCCGATTTCAACCGGGTGGCGACCCACGGCGGGTTTGGCAGCGCCAGCCGCGCCAGCGGCGTGCCGAAGGCCACACTGTCCCGCCGGGTGCGGGCGCTGGAGGACGCCCTGGGCGTGCGCCTCGTCGAGCGGGGCACCCGCAAATTGCAGTTGACGCCGGAGGGCGCCCTCTTGCATTCGCGCACGGCCGATCCTTTCGGCGAGATCACGCAGGTGGTCGATGAGCTGAAGTCCGGCATCGGCCGGCCGCGCGGCGTGCTGCGCGTCAGCACACCGTTGCTGTTCGCGCACGTGGCGATGGGACAACTGGGCGCGGCGTTTCTGCGCGCGCACCCCGAGGTGCGGCTGGAGGTCACGGCGGAAGACCGCCTCGTCGATCTGGTGGGCGACGGTTACGACATCGTCGTGCGCTTCAATCCGCGGCCGGACGACACGCTGGTCGGCCGCTGCTTTTTTGCGCGACCAGTTGCTGCTGGTCGCGCCGCCGGACTGGCCCCTGCCGCCAGCGAATGCCGCAGCACCCGGTGGCGGCATCGAACTCCCGGCGGTCATGCGCACGGGCCGCACCGTGGCGGGGGCCTGGACGGTGGTCGACCCGGCCGGCAGCGTGCGCACGTACCTGCCCAAGCCCCTGTTGCGCTACTCGACCCCGCTGCTCATCCGGAACGCGGTGCTTGCGGGCGCAGGCCCGGCCCTGGTGCCCCGGACCGCCGTGGCGCCGGACCTGGCCGCCGGGCGCATCGTCGAATGGGGCGTGGTGCAGGGGGCGGAACCCGAAGGCTGGGTGCTGCACGCATCACGCCGGCTCGTGAGCCCCAAGGTCACCGCCTTCGTGGATTTCCTCTGCGATCATTTCGCCTGAGGTGGGCATGCGCGAAAGCGCTCAAGGCCATCGGGCGCTGAAGCTAAAAATCGTTGGCGCTGCGGCCGGATGGCCGCGCCGTCGGCCCGGAGGGGGCGACGGCAGAGGCTGCGGCCTGCAACGCCTCCAGCGCATCCTGCCGCCACCACTCGGCGGCGGCGTAAAAGCCCTCCCACACGCAGCCGTTGCAGCCGCGGCCGCAGCAGGTGGTGGGTTCGGCCGGGGGCGGGCGCAGCGCCACCGCATGGATTGCGCGCGGGCCTGCAGCGCGGCGAACCCAGCGCGTGCGCGGGCCAGGTCGGTGGCGACTTCGGTCATCGCATCGTCCCGCGCTCTCAGTAGCGGCGGCGGCCCCCATAGCGGCGCATGGCGTAGCGCACGAGGAACGCGCCGCCCAGCACCAGGGCGAACCAGCCCACCAGGTAGC
>NZ_BAAJYR010000179.1:0-7277 GCF_057546605.1 Acidovorax sp. KPB24-03
GTCGGTGATCGCAACGCCCGGGGCGGCGCCTGCCGGCGCCGCCGCCCGCAGCACGGAGCGCACCGGCCCCTACAAGCACCTGATGACCGGCGTGTCGTTCATGCTGCCCTTCGTGGTCGCGGGCGGGCTGCTGATCGCGCTGGCCTTCGCGCTGGGCGGCATCTACGTGTACGACGACGCGCACCAGGGCACGCTGGGCTGGACGCTGTTCCAGATCGGCGCCAAGGCCGGCTTCACGCTCATGCTGCCGGCGCTGGCGGGCTACATTGCGTTCTCCATCGCCGACCGGCCGGGCATCGCGCCGGGCATGATCGGCGGCCTGCTCGCGGGCACCGTGGGCGCGGGCTTCCTGGGCGCCATTGCCGCGGGCTTCATCGCGGGCTATGCGGTGCACTGGATGAACCGCGCCATCCGCCTGCCGCGCACGCTCGACGGGTTGAAGCCCGTGCTGCTGCTGCCGCTGCTGGGCACGCTGGTGGTCGGCGTGCTCATGATGACGGTCATCGGCAAGCCCATGGCCGGCGTGATGGCCGCGCTCACCGAATGGCTCAAGGGCCTGCAGACCGGCAGCGCCGTGCTGCTGGGCGTGATCCTCGGCGCGATGATGGCCTTCGACATGGGCGGCCCGGTCAACAAGGCGGCCTATGTGTTCTCCACCACGCTGATCGCCAGCGGCGTGGCCAACCCGATGGCCGCCACCATGGCCGCGGGCATGGTGCCGCCGCTGGGCATCGCGCTGGCGTGCTGGGTGTTCCGCAGCCGCTTCAGCGCCGAGGAGCGCGAGGCCTCCAAGGCCGTCGCCGTGCTGGGCCTGGCGTTCATCACCGAAGGGGCCATTCCGTTCGTCGCGCGCGACCCGCTGCGGGTGATCCCCGCCTGCATGGCCGGTGCGGCGGTAGCGGGTGGCCTGTCGATGATGTGGAACATCGGCCTGCAGGCGCCGCACGGCGGCGTGTTCGTGCTGGCCATTCCAAACGCGGTCAACCACGTGGTGCTGTACGCGCTGTCGATCGCGGCCGGCACGGGGGTGACGGCGCTGGCGCTGGGGGTGCTCAAGCGGCGGGTGGTTGTGGCGTAGCGCCCTCGGCGAAAGGGGCGGCACCGCCCGTTCTGCGTTCTGTTTTCCTAGCCCATGGCCAGCTGCCGCCGCCCCTGTTCCTTGGCGGCATACAGCGCCGCGTCCGCGCGGGCCATGAGCTCGGCCAGGTCCTCTTCGCCGCCGTGCCACAGCGCCGCGCCGGCGCTGTAGTCGATGGGAAACCCCAGGGCCTGGGCGCTTTCGGCCTGCAGGCGTTCGCGCAGGCGCTGATCGAAGCGTTGCGCCTCTTCCTGCTGCGCATGCAGCAGGAGCACGCCGAACTCCTCGCCGCCGAACCGGCACACGGTGTCGTGCGGCCCGGCCATGGACTGGGCGAGCCGGGCGAACCAGGCCAGGGCGCGGTCGCCGGCTTCGTGGCCGTAGGCGTCGTTGATGCGTTTGAAGTGGTCCAGGTCCAGCAGCAGGGCGGCCAGGGGCAGGCGCTGGCGCGCGGCGCGCGTTCGCAGGGCCTGTCCGTGGGCCTCGAAGCCGCGGCGGTTGAGCAGGCCGGTGAGCGGATCGGTCATGGCCAGGGTGCGCAGTTGCTGCTCGGCCTCGTCGCGCCAGGCCACCAGCACGGCCACCGTGCCCAGCACGAGGGTGACGTTGGCGGCCACGGCCGCGGCGATGTTGACGGGGTGCGGCGTGCGGAAGCTGGGGTAGGCGTCGGTGAAGGCGCCCAGCACGCCGCGCGCGGCGGTGAACGCAGCCATCGTGGCCAGGCAGCCCGTGAGCAGCAGGCGCCAGCGCCGGTCCACCGAGTGCGCTGGGTGGGCCGGGTAGAGCGTGGCGCGCGCCACGGCCAGCAGCAGCGTGGCCAGCAGCAGGTTGGCCCAGCCGACGCGAAACGCGTAGTGCGAAAACCCCAGGGTGTAGCCCAGCGGGATCGCCACCACCAGCGCCTGCACCAGGCGCCGCCCGGGCCGGGGCCCCAGCCAGATCGCCAGGGCTTCGAAGAGAGCCCATTGGGCCAGGGAATTGGCAGCCATGGACACGGTGGACAGGGTCTGGTCCCACGCGTAGGAGGACGCGATGATGGCCGCCCAGGCCAGGCCCTGCAGCAGCAGGCTGGCTTGCACCCAGCGCGCGGCGGTGCCCGCGCCGCGGCCCATGATCAGCGGCAGGGCCGCGGAGAGCATGCACAGGTTGGTGGCCGTGATGGCCATCAGGGTGACGAAATCCAGCCGCATCAATCCCTGGTGGCGGCGCCCACCCGGTGCGTCACTGGAAGGCCACCTCGGCGAAGCTGCGCAGCTTGCGGCTGTGCAGGCGGCTCACGCCCCCGGCCCGCAGGATGTCGATGGCGCGCATGCCGATGCGCAGATGCTGGTCCACGCGCTCGCGGTAGAAATGGTTGGCCATGCCGGGCAGCTTGATCTCGCCGTGCAGGGGCTTGTCGCTCACGCACAGCAGGGTGCCGTAGGGCACGCGGAAGCGAAAGCCGTTGGCGGCGATCGTTGCGCTCTCCATGTCCAGCGCGACGGCGCGGCTCTGGCTGAACCGGCGCTGGGGCATGTTGTCGGGCAGCAGCTCCCAGTTGCGGTTGTCGGTGCTGGCCACGGTGCCGGTGCGCATGATGCGTTTCAGGTCGGCGTCCTCGATCTGCGTGACGTCGGCGACGGCCTGCTGCAGCGCCATCTGGATCTCGGCCAGCGCGGGAATGGGCACCCACAGCGGGAGCTCTTCGTCGAGCACGTGGTCTTCGCGCACATAGGCGTGGGCCAGCACGTAGTCGCCCAGCTGCTGGCTGTTGCGAAGGCCCGCGCAGTGGCCCAGCATCATCCAGGCGTGCGGGCGCAGCACGGCGATGTGGTCGGTGATGGTCTTGGCATTGGACGGGCCCACGCCGATGTTGACCATGGTGATGCCGCTCTTGTCCGCCCGCATGAGGTGGTAGGCCGGCATCTGCGGCAGCCGCGGCGGGGCCACGCCCAGCTCGTCGCCCGGCTGCGCCGGCAGGCCGGTGCGGCGGGTAACGACGTTGCCCGGTTCGATGAAGGCGACGTACTCGCTGTCCGGCTTGGCCATCTCGGCATGGCCCAGGCGCACGAATTCGTCGATGTAGAACTGGTAGTTGGTGAACAGCACGAAGTTCTGGAACCACTCGGGCGCGGTGCCGGTGTAGTGGCGCAGCCGGTGCAGCGAGTAGTCCACCCGCGGCGCGGTGAACAGCGACAGGGGCTGGGCCTCGCCGGGGCGCGGCGCCCAGGTGCCGTTGGCAATGCCGTCGTCCATGGCCTCCAGGTCGGGCAGGTCGAACACGTCGCGCATGAGCATGCGGCGCTGGGCGGTCAGCGTGCCCTCGATGTGGTCGTGCTCGGCGAACGAGAAGTGGATGGGGATGGGCTGGCTGCTGATGCCCACCTCCAGCTCGATGTTGTGGCTGTTGCGCAGCAGGCGGAACTGCTCGGCGTAGTAGTTGGCGAACAGGTCGGGCCGGGTGAGGGTGGTTTCATACCGCCCCGGGCCTTCCACGAAGCCGTAGGCCAGCTGGGTGGCGGCGCGGGCCACGGTGGTGGTCTGCACCCGCACGAAGGGGTAGAAGGCCCGCACGTGGCTGGCCGGGGTCTCCCCGGCGACGAAGCGCTGCATGGCATCGCGCAGGTGCCCGATCTGCTGCTGGTAGATGCGCTGCACCTGCGACAGCGCCTCGGCGGGATCGGTATGAAGGGTGGGCTCGGTGAAGTCGGGGATCTGGGCCATGGCCCCTATTGTCCACGGGCGCGCGGGTCTGCCCGATGACGGGCCCGCTATCTTTTTTTCAGCAGCCACTCGCGCGTCTGGCGCGGGTCCATGGGCGGCGAGATCAGGTAGCCCTGCGCCAGATGGCAGCCCAGGGCGCGCAGCAGGTCGCGCTGGGCGTCGGTTTCCACCCCCTCGGCCACGGTCTGGATCTGCAGGCTGCGGCCCATCTGGACGATGGCGGTGACGATGGCCACGTCGTCTTCGTTGGCGGGCGTGTCCGAGACGAAGGAGCGGTCGATCTTGAGCTTGTCGATCGGGTAGCGCTTGAGGTAGGCGAGCGACGAGTAGCCGGTGCCGAAGTCGTCGATGGACACGCGCACGCCCAGCGCCTTGAGCGCGTCCAGCGTGTGGCGCACCTGGTCGGCATCGTGCATGAGCACGGATTCGGTGAGCTCGATCTCCAGAAAGCGCGGTGCCAGGCCCGTCTGGCGCAGCACGCCCGCGATCTCGCCGGCCACATCGCGCTGGCGGAATTCGAGCGCCGAGAGATTGACCGCCACCGGCACCTGCGGCAGGCCCTCGTCGTGCCAGGCCCGGATCTGCCGGCAGGCCTCGACCAGCACCCAGCGGCCGATGGGCGTGATGAGCCCGCGGGCCTCGGCGAAGGCGATGAAGTCGATGGGCCCCACCAGGTCGCGCTCGGGGTGGCGCCAGCGCACCAGCGCCTCGAATCCCACGAGCGCACCGTCGTCCAGGCGCACCTGCGGCTGGTAGTGCAGCACGAACGCGCCGTGCAGGATGGCGTCGCGCAGCAGGCGTTCGTGCTGCAGCACGCCGGTGGAGGGCGTCTCCATGCCCGGGGCGTAGGCCTGGCGGTTGGCGCGGCCGCTGTCCTTGGCCTGCTGCATGGCGGCGTCGGCCCGGCGCACCAGCTCGGCCGCGGTGTCGCCGTCGTCGGGGTACATGCTCACCCCGATGGAGACCGACACCGACAGCGGCGTGCCGTCGGCATGGAACACGGCGCACACGTCGGCCAGCAGCTGGTCGGCCACCGCCAGGGCGGAGGGCCGGTCCTGCGCGTCGCGCAGCACCACGACGAACTCGTCGCCCCCCACGCGCGCTACGATGTCCACCGAGCGCACGCCCTGCACGAGCCGGCGGGCCACCTCGCACAGCAGCATGTCGCCGGCCTCGTGGCCCAGCGAGTCGTTCACCGTCTTGAAATGGTCCATGTCGATGAACAGCACGGCGGCGGCCTGCGGCGTGCGCTGTGCGGCCTCGATCACGGCGGTGAGCCGCTCCATGAGCGTGGTGCGGTTGGGCAATTGCGTGAGCGCATCGTGCCGCGCCAGGAAGGCCTCGCGCTCCTGGGCCTGGCGGCGCGCGGTGATGTCGCGAAGCACCGCGATGCGGTAGTCCGATCCCTTCCAGGGCATGGTCTTGCCGACGATCTCCACGGGAACGGCATGGCCGTCCTGGTGCAGCACCGTGACTTCGTAGGGCTCTTCGCGGCCCTCGCGCACATAGGCCTCGGTGACGGGGCGGAACTCCTCGCTCACGAAATCGAGCATGCGCCGGCCGCGCCCCTCGGCCAGGGAGTAGCCCATCAGCCGCGTGAGCGCTTCGTTGAAGTCGGTCACCAGGCCTTCGCGGTGGAACACGATGGCCTCTTCGGTGGCCTGCGAGAACTTGCGCATGCGCTCTTCGCTCTCGCGCACCGCGCGTTCGGCCTCCCAGTGGTGGGTGATGTCGTTGATGAGCACGAAGGCGCCCATCAGTCCCAGCTTGGGGTGCAGGTGGGGAATGAGGTTGACCTCGATCATGCGCGGCGGCCCGCTACGCACCCGCTGCTTGCGCGTGTATTGCACGCGCTCGCCCCGCAGCACCTGCTGGATCTGGGGCTGGATCGAGGCCCAGGCGCTGTCGCCGATGGCTTCCTGCACTGTCTTGCCCAGGATCGCCTCCACCGTGTGGCCGGTGGATTCGGCGTAGCCCTGATTGGCAAAAACACAACGCAGGGTGGACGATTCGAAGTAGGCCAGCAGCGCCGGAACGGAGTCGGCCAGCAGCCGCAGCAGGGAACTGCTGCAGTGGGGGTCCTGGGAAGGACCGTCCGCTCGGCTTGATGTGTCTGGCATGTCCCACCCTTGTATCTCGAAGTTTTATAGCCGATCGGGGCGCCGCTGGCGAGGGGTGCAAGCCCTTGCCCACCTCGCGCCGGCCGGGCCCCGGGATAATCCGGGGATGACTTCTTCCGTTTCCGGCGCTGGCGCCGAGTTCTCCTCCCTGGCGCTGCACCCCGCGACCCTGTCCAACCTGCAGCAGCTGGGCTACACCCGCATGACGCCGATTCAGGCCGCGAGCCTGCCCGTGGCCCTGCTGGGCCGCGACCTGATCGCCCAGGCCAGCACCGGCAGCGGCAAGACGGCGGCCTTCGCCCTGGCGCTGCTGGCGAACCTCAATGCGCGCCGCTTCGCGGTGCAGGCCCTGGTGCTGTGCCCCACGCGCGAGCTGGCCGACCAGGTGGCCACCGAGGTGCGGCGCCTGGCCCGCGCGCAGGAGAACATCAAGGTGGTCACCCTGTGCGGCGGCGTGCCGCTGCGCGGGCAGATCGCCAGCCTGGAGCACGGCGCGCACATCGTGGTGGGCACGCCCGGGCGGGTGATGGACCACCTGGAGCGCGCTACGCTCGATCTGCAGGCGCTCAACACCCTGGTGCTCGACGAGGCCGACCGCATGCTGGACATGGGCTTTTTCGACGACATCGCCAAGGTCGCGCGCCAGTGCCCGGCCGAGCGCCAGACGCTGCTGTTTTCCGCCACGTACCCCGAAGGCATCGAGCGCCTGGCGCGCCAGTTCATGAAGGAGCCGCAGCGCATCACGGTACAGGCCCAGCATGGTTCGGCCAAGATCGCGCAGCGCTGGTACGAGGTGAAGGAAAGCGAGCGCCTGCACGCCGTGTCGCAGCTGCTGAACCACTTCCGGCCCGAATCGGCCATCGCCTTTTGCAACACCAAGCAGCAGTGCCGCGACCTGGTGGGCGTGCTGCAGGCGCAGGGCTTTCACGCGCTGGCCCTCTATGGCGAGCTGGAGCAGCGCGAGCGCGACCAGGTGCTGGTGCAGTTCGCCAACCGCAGCTGCTCGGTGCTGGTGGCCACCGACGTGGCGCGCGCGGCCTGGACATCGCCCAGTTGCAGGCGGTGATCAACGTCGACGTGACCCCCGATCCCGAGATCCATGTGCACCGCATCGGCCGCACCGGCCGCGCGGACGCCGAAGGCCTCGCCTTGAGCCTGGCCAGCCTGCCCGAGATGGGCAGCGTGGGCAAGATCGAGCAACTGCAGGGCCGCGAGTCGGAATGGCACCCGCTGTCCGAGCTGACCGCCGCTCCCGGCGGGCCATTGCTGCCGCCCATGGCCACCATCCAGATCATCGGCGGGCGCAAGGAAAAGATCCGCGCGGGCGACGTGCTGGGCGCGCTCACCGGCGAGATGGGCTTTGCGCGCGAGGTGGC
>NZ_BAAJYR010000180.1:0-7178 GCF_057546605.1 Acidovorax sp. KPB24-03
GTGAACGTGAACCCGCTGTACACCGCGCGGGAGCTGGAGCACCAGCTCAAGGATTCCGGCGCCACCGCCATCGTGATCCTGGAGAACTTCGCCCACACCCTGGCCGAGGTGATCGACCGCACCGCCGTGCGGCACGTGTGCGTTGCCAGCATGGGCGACCTGCTGGGCGCGGCCTTCGGGCGCTGGATCACGTTCGCCGTGCGCCACCTGGCCAAGATGGTGCCGGCCTACGAGATTCCACTCACCAACGGCCGCCAGGTGGTGCCGTTCAACAAGGCGCTGGCCCTGGGCGAGCGCCGCACACTGGCGCCCAGCCAAGCCACGCTGGATTCGACCGCCTTCCTCCAGTACACGGGCGGCACCACGGGGCTGTCGAAGGGCGCGGTGCTCACGCACCGCAACATCGTGGCCGCCACGCTGCAGGCCGAGGCGTGGTTCACGCCCGCGCTGTCCAAGGTGGGCGACGTGCGCCATGCCAACAGCATCGCGGCGCTGCCGCTGTACCACATCTTCGCGCTCACGCTGTGCCTGCTGGCGATCCGCCAGGGCTCGCACCTCACGCTGATCCCCAATCCGCGCGACATCCCCAAATTCGTCGCGGTGCTGAAGAAGCGGCCCTTCCACATGCTGCCGGCGGTCAACACGCTGTTCAACGCGCTGCTGCACCACCCGCAGTTCGCCGCGCTCGATTTTTCGCACCTGTGCGTGTCGCAGGCCGGCGGCATGGCCGCGTCGGAGGGCACGGCACGCCAGTGGCAGAAGGTGACGGGCAGCACCATGATCGAGGGCTGGGGCATGAGCGAGACCTGCGCCATCGGCACCAACAACCCGGTGAACAACACGCAGTTCACCGGCACCATCGGCCTGCCCCTGCCGGGCATCGACATCGCCATCAAGGACGATGCCGGCGAGAGCCTGCCCATCGGCCAGTCGGGCGAGATTTGCATCCGCGGCCCCAACGTGATGACCGGCTACTACCAGCAGCCCGAGGAGAACGCCAAGGCCTTCACGGCGGACGGTTTCATGCGCACGGGCGACGTCGGCATCATGGACGAGGCCGGCTACACCCGCATCATCGACCGCAAGAAGGACATGATCCTGGTGAGCGGCTTCAACGTGTTCCCCAACGAACTGGAGCAGGTGATCTCGCTGTGCCCCGGCGTGCTGGAATGCGCGGCCATCGGAGTGCCGGACGAGAAACAGGGCGAGGCCATCAAGGTGTTCGTGGTGAAAAGCGACCCGGCGCTGTCGGAGGAAGACGTGGAGCGCTACTGCCACGAGCATCTCACCGGCTACAAGCGGCCCCGGCACATCGAGTTTCGCGATGCGCTGCCCAAGACAAACGTGGGCAAGATCTTGCGCCGGGAGCTGCGCAGCTGACTGAGTCCGGCCGGCGCATGCCGGGCCGTGGCAGCCCGCGGCGGATGACGCGCCGCCCGGCCGGGGTGGCACGCGGAAGTAACAGCTGCATCCGCTGATGTCAGCCCGCCCAGGTCCCGCTGCCGGTCTCCCCCCGGCCGGCAACCACCCGTTCGCCCTCCTTCAGCCGGCCCGCGCCCCTGTGCGCGCACCCATTTCTTTTCCGGCCGCAGCCACCCGCCGGCCCCCCTTCCCAAGCACCACCGCCCCCTGGGCTCAGGGATAATCCCCACGCGCAAACGTTTGCGCAAACGTTTTTCTTTCGCTACCATGGCGGTCCGCGGCGGTTTTTCCGGACGGCGATCGAGGCTCTTTCGACAGCCCCATCGGGTCCGCAACCGGCGCATTCCGCACCCCGACAACGCTTTTTCCAGGAGACACCATGCCCTTGACCCGCCGCTCCGTTCAAACCGCCGCCGCCCTCGCCGTGCTGGGGGGCCTGCTGGCCTCGCCCGCGTTCGCGCAGGACAAGCCCAAGATCGCGCTGGTGATGAAATCGCTGGCCAACGAGTTCTTCCGCACCATGGAAGACGGCGCCAAGGCGCACCAGAAGGCGCATGCCAGCGAATACACGCTGGTGGCCAACGGCATCAAGAACGAGACGGACACCGCCGCGCAGATCAAGATGATCGAGCAGGCCGTGGCGCAGAAGGTCAACGCCATCGTGCTGGCGCCGGCCGACTCCAAGGCGCTGGTGCCGGCCGTCAAGGCGGCGGTGGACAAGGGCATCCTGGTGGTGAACATCGACAACCGCCTGGACACCGACGCGCTCAAGGAAAAGAACCTGACCGTGCCCTTCGTCGGCCCCGACAACCGCGCAGGCGCCAAGCTGGTGGGCGACTACCTGGCCAAATCGATCAAGGCGGGCGACAAGGTCGGCATCATCGAAGGCGTTTCGACCACGTTCAACGCGCAGCAGCGCACGCTGGGCTTCCAGGATGCGATGAAGGCCGCCAACATCAAGGTGGTGGGCGTGCAGTCCGGCCAGTGGGAGATCGAGAAGGGCAACACGGTCGCCGCCGGCATGCTGCGCGAGCACCCCGACCTGGTGGCGCTGCTCGCCGGCAACGACAGCATGGCGCTGGGCGCGGTGGCCGCGGTGAAGGCCGCCGGCAAGGCCGGCAAGGTGCAGGTGGTGGGCTACGACAACATCAACGCGATCAAGCCCATGCTGGCCGATGGCCGCGTGCTCGCCACGGCCGACCAGTACGCCGCCAAGCAGGCCGTGTTCGGCATCGAACTGGTGCAGAAGGCTCTGGCCGCCAAGACGCCGCAGGCCCAGCTGCCGGCCGAGGTCAAGACCGAGGTGGTGCTGGTCACCAAGGACAGCAAGTAAGCGCGCCCGCAGCGCCTGCCGACCTCCTCGCCTGCCGCCTTTGACCTGAGGACCGACCCCGTGCCCCCTTTGCCGCCCGCCGCCGCGCCCGCGTCCGCCCCCCTGCTGGAGATGATCGGCGTGGGCAAGGACTACCACGCCACCACGGTGCTCCACACGGTGACGCTGTCGCTGCATGCGGGCGAGGTGCTGGCCCTCACCGGGGAGAACGGCGCGGGCAAGAGCACGCTGTCCAAGATCCTGTGCGGGCTGGAGCCGGCCTCGCGCGGCAGCATGCGGCTCGCGGGCCACCCCTATGCGCCCGCCTCGCGCCGCGACGCCGAGGGCCAGGGCGTGCGCATGGTCATGCAGGAGCTGGGCCTGATTCCCACGCTCACCGTGGCCGAGAACCTGCTGATGGGCCGCCTGCCGCACCGCGCGGGCTGGCTGCGCCGCGGCGCGCTGCATGCAGCCGCCCGCACGCAGCTGGCCAAGATCGGCCTGACCGACATCGACCCGGCCACGCCGGTCGCGCGCCTGGGGCTGGGGCAGCAGCAGATGGTGGAGATCGCCCGCAACCTGCACGACGACACGCGCGTGCTGGTGCTGGACGAGCCCACCGCCATGCTCACGCCGCGGGAGACCAACTACCTGTTCGAGCAGATCGCGCGGCTCACGGCGCGCGGGGTGGCGATCGTCTACGTGTCGCACCGGCTGGAGGAACTGCGCCGCATCGCCGACCGCGTGGCCGTGCTGCGCGACGGCGCGCTGGTGGACGCCCGCCCCATGGCCGGCCTGAGCGAAGCCGACCTGGTGCAGCGCATGGTGGGCCGCGCGGTGAGCGACCTGGAACACCGCCCACGCCGCCAAGCCGGCCCGGTGGTGTTGCGCACCGAGGGCCTGGGCCGGGGCACGGCGGTGCAGGACGTGAACCTGGAGCTGCGCGCGGGCGAGGTCTTCGGCATCGCCGGCCTGGTGGGCTCGGGCCGCACCGAGCTGCTGCGCCTGCTGTTCGGCGCCGACCGGGCGGACCGGGGCACGGTGGTGCTGTCCGAAGGCCATGATCCAAATCGGCCTCCAGCACAATCGGTACTAGGGCATACCGCTACAAATTCAATAGCAAACAATTCCCACGAGCCGCGCGAACGCCGCATTCCGCGCGGCTTCGCCTCGCCGATGCAGGCCATCGCGGCGGGCATCGGGCTGGTGGCGGAGGACCGCAAGTCGCAGGGCCTGCTGCTCACGCAGCCGATCCGCGTGAACGCCACGCTGTCCGACCTGTCGGCCGTCTCGCGCCTGGGCTGGCTGCGCCGAGCGCACGAAAGCAGCGTGGTGCAGGGTTTCATCCGAACGCTGGGCGTGCGCTGCCGCGGGCCCGAGCAGCCCGTGGGCCAGCTGTCGGGAGGCAACCAGCAGAAAGTGGTGTTCGCCCGCTGGCTGCACCGCGACGGCCGCGTGCTGCTGCTGGACGAACCCACGCGCGGCGTGGACGTGGGCGCGCGCGCCGACCTGTATGCCGAACTCGACCGCATGGCGGACGCCGGGCGTGCGCTGTGCATGGTGTCGTCCGACCTGCGCGAACTGATGGCCATGGCCGACCGCATCGGCGTGATGAGTGCCGGGCGCCTGGTGGCCGTGTTCGAACGCGGCCAGTGGACCGAACAGTCCCTGCTCGCGGCCGCTTTTTCCGAACCCGGTGGCCGCACGGCCGCCCCCAAACCCCTTTCCGCATGAACACCCCCGCACCGGCGCCCCAGGCCGCCGCCCCTTCTTCTTCCGCCGCCACATCCGCCTCCGTCTGGCGCACGCAACTGGGTACCTTCCTGGGGCTGGCGGCCGTGCTGGTCGGCATGGTCGTGCTGTTTTCGTGGATGTCCGAGTACTTCTGGAGCCGCGAGACCTTCGTCACCATCGCCAACGAGATCCCGGCGCTGGCCGTGATGGCCGTGGGCATGACGTTCGTGCTCATCATCGCGGGCATCGACCTGTCGGTGGGCTCGGTGATGGCGCTGTCGGCGGCCACGTCGGCCGCCGCCATCCTGCAATGGAAATGGAGCGTGCCGGCCGCGGCCGCGCTGGCGCTGGCCACCGGCCTGATCTGCGGCACGGTGACCGGTGCGGTGTCGGTGGCCTGGCGCCTGCCCTCGTTCATCGTCTCGCTCGGCATGCTGGAGGCGGTGCGCGGCGGCGCCTACGTGGTGACCGATTCGCGCACGCAATACGTGGGCGATGCGATCTCGTGGCTGTCGGCGCCCGTGGCGGGCGGCGTCTCGGTCGCGTTCGTGCTGGCCCTCGTGCTGGTGGTGGTGGCGCAGCTGGTGCTGTCGCGCACGGTGTTCGGCCGGTGCCTGGTGGGCATCGGCACCAACGAAGAGGCCATGCGCCTGGCGGGCGTGGACCCGCGCCCCATCCGCATCGCGGTGTTCGCGCTCACCGGCCTGCTGGCCGGGCTGGCGGGGCTGATGCAGTCCGCGCGCCTGGAAGCGGCCGACCCCAATGCCGGCACCGGCATGGAGCTGCAGGTGATCGCCGCCGTGGTGATCGGCGGCACCAGCCTGATGGGCGGGCGCGGCTCGGTCATCACCACCGCATTCGGCGTGCTCATCATCGCGGTGCTGGAGGCGGGCCTGGCGCAGATCGGCGCGAGCGAGCCGAGCAAGCGCATCATCACCGGCTGCGTGATCGTGGCCGCCGTGATCGTCGATACCGTGCGCCAGCGCCGGGCAGCCGTTTAATCCCCCGGCCGTCCCGCACCTGCACCCCTGACCCCATGGCCACCATCAAGGACGTCGCCCGCCGTGCCGAAGTGTCGGTGACCACCGTGTCGCACGTGGTCAACGGCACACGCCACGTGAGCGCCGAGGGCCGCGCGCGCGTGGAGGCCGCGATCCGCGAGCTGGGCTACGTGCCCAGCGCCATCGCACGCAGCCTCAAGCGCAACCACACGCGCACCCTGGGCATGCTGATCCCCAACAGCTCCAACCCGTACTTCGCCGAGGTGGTGCACAGCGTGGAGGACCGCTGCTTCGGCGCGGGCTACAACCTCATTCTGTGCAACACCAACGACGAAGCGCAGCGCCAGGCCTCCTACCTGCAGGTGCTGGCCGAGCGGCGCATCGACGGGCTGATAGTGGTCTCGACCGGGCACGACGCCACGCTGGCGCGGCAGCTGGAAGGCCTGTCGATCCCCACCGTGCTCGTGGACCGCGAGATCGAGGTGCCCCAGCCGCCCTGCGACCTGGTGGAGACCGCGCACGCCCAGGGCGGGCGGCTGGCCACCCGCCACCTGCTGGACCTGGGGCACCGCCGCATCGCCTGCATCGGCGGGCCGCAGGGGCTGGCGCCCAGCGAGCAGCGCATCGCGGGCTGGCGCGAGGCGCTGGCCGAGGCCGGCGCGTCCTCCGAAGGCATGCTGTCGCACGGCAACTTCACCAGCCAGGGCGGCTACGAGGCGATGCAGGCGCTGTTCCGTGCTCCTTCCGCACCAAGCGCCGTCTTCGTGTGCAACGACCTCATGGCCATGGGCGCGCTGTGCGCCGCGAACGAGCGGCAGCTGCGCATTCCCGATGCCCTGTCGGTCGTCGGCTTCGACGACATCGAACTGGCCGCCTTCACCAGCCCGCCGCTCACCACCGTCGCCCAGCCCAAGCTGCGCATCGGCACGCTGGCGGTGGACATGCTGCTCGAACGCATCGACGGCAAGCGGCAGGAGCCGCGCCAGATGCTGCTGCAACCCGAACTGCGCGTGCGGGCTTCCACGGCCCGGTACCTTTTTTCCTGACCCTGCCGGGCTCCTTTCCCTTTTTTGTCCCTTCTTTCCCGCGCATGAACGCCGCCTCTCCCTCCCGCCCCCGCATTGCCGTCGTCGGCAGCCTCAACATGGACCTGGTGCTGCGCGTGCCCCAGGCGCCCGGCGCCGGCGAAACCGTCATGGCGCACTCGCTGAACCACATTCCCGGCGGCAAGGGCGGCAACCAGGCCGTGGCGTGCGCCCGCCTGGGCGCGGACGTGCACCTGTTCGGGCGCGTGGGCGCCGACGGCAACGGCCAGGCGCTGCGGGCAGCGCTTGACGCCGACGGCATCGACCACTCGGGTGTGCAGACCGACGACAGCGCCCCGACCGGTCTGGCCGCCATCGTGGTGGACGACGCGGCGCAAAACCGCATCGTCGTGGCCGCTGGGGCCAACCTGCAGTTCGTGCTGGACCCCGCCACCCTGGCACCCGCGCTGCAGGGTGCGGCCTGCCTGGTCGCCCAGTTCGAAGTGCCGCTGCCCCAGGTGCTGGCCGCGGCCGCCCAGGCGCACGCCGCCAGCTGCCGCGTGGTGCTGAACCCCTCGCCCATGCAGCCCCTGCCCGATGCGCTGTGGCCGCTGGTGGACACGCTGGTCGTGAACGAGGTCGAGGCCGCCGCCCTGGTGGGTGGTGCTGTCCAGAGCCCCGGAC
>NZ_BAAJYR010000181.1:0-7167 GCF_057546605.1 Acidovorax sp. KPB24-03
GCCGGGCGCATTCGGCCTGCCATGCCTGCAGGCGGGAGGGCACCGGCGCATCGGCGCCGGTGAGCCAGGTGTTCATGGCCAGCACGCCGTCGAACCGCCCGGGCAGGGCCATGGGCAGCGTCAGGCCCAGCGCCCGCCCCAGCCCTGCACCACCAGCACGGCGTGGCGCAGGTCCAGCCGTTCGATCCATTCGATCAGCACCTGCCGGTGCCATTCGAAGCGGTGGGCGGCCTCTTTCTTGGGCTTGTCGCTGCGGCCGAAGCCGATGAGGTCGGGCACCACCACCCGGTCGCCCGCGGCGGCGAACACCGGCAACATGTGGCGGTACAGGTAGCTCCAGGTGGGCAGGCCGTGCAGGCACAGCCAGGTGCGGGCGGCATCGCGCGGGCCCTCGTCCAGGTAGTGCAGGCGCAAGCCGGCGAGCGCGGGCAGGTCGCTCAGGTAGTGCGGCGCCCAGGGGTAATCGGGCAGGCCGGCGAAGGCGGCGTCCGGCGTGCGCAGCGCGTCATCGCGCACGGGTGGGCCGACAGCGCCCGGGCGCGCTGCTGGCTGCGCCGCTCGCGGAAAAAACCGCTGAGCAACTCGCCGCACTCCGGGGCCAGCACGCCGCGCCGCACCTGGGTGTGGTGGTTCAGCCGCGGCTCGGCGAACAGATCGACGACCGAGCCGGCCGCGCCGGTCTTGGCGTCCTGCGCCCCGTACACCACGCGCGGCAGGCGGGCGTGCAGCATGGCGCCGCTGCACATGGCGCAGGGCTCCAGCGTGACGTAGAGGGTGCAGCCATCCAGCCGGTAGTTGCCCAGGCGCGCCGCCGCCGCCCGCAACGCGGCGATCTCGGCGTGCGCGGTGGGATCGTGGCCGGCGATGGGGGCGTTGCGGCCCGTGGCGATGACTTCGCCGTTGCGCACCACCACCGCGCCCACGGGCACCTCGCCCGCCTCGGCCGCAGCACGCGCCTCGGCCAGGGCGTGGCGCATCCAGCGCGCATCTTCGTCGTCGGCCGAATCCATCATTTGCTATTATTTTTATAGCTACCAGGGCATGAAAAACGCCGGCATGGGCCCGATTTCACTTGGATTCGTCTTCCGGCATGGGGCGGGCCTGCTGCATGAGCGCTTCCATCTGCTGCTTGACCTGTTGCTGCACCTGCTGGCTCTGCTCGCGCACGGTGGCGGCCGAGGCCCCGCTGGCCGGCGGCTGGGCGCCCGGCACCGCGATGACGGGCACGGAGGCGCGCGTGGCGCCCATCTGCTTTTTCACGAGGACGGCGACGATCGCCAGGGCCACGAGCAGGCCCACGAGTCCGAATCCCATGCGCATGGTCAGTTCTCCGTGTGTTGCGCGACCGGCGGCGGCCCGATGCCGTGCCACGCGCCGACTCACCCTGCGGCCCATTCACGGGGTCACGGGATCGAAATCGCACGGGGAGTGGCATCGGCGGCGGCGCCGGACAGAGCCGCCACTGTAACGAAGAACAGCGCGCTGGCGGGCGCGCTCGGGGTGCAGGATCAGTTCAGCGCCACCCGGGCATTCGCCGGGTAGTGGTACAGCGTCACGGCCGGCGCCGTCAGCTCGCCCTTGGGCGTGAACGCGATGTTCGCCGTCACGCCCTTGTACTGGGTCTTGGACAGGAATGGCGCGTAGACCTTGGGGTCCACCGAGTCGGCACGCTTCATCGCGTCCACCAGCACCATGGCCGCGTCGTAGGCGTACGGGCTGTAGATCTGGAACTGGCCGGGGAACTTGGCGTCGTAGCGCTTCTTCCATTCGGCGCCACCCTGCATCTTGGTGACCGAGGCCCCGCCCGTGGCGCAGGTCACGTTCTTGAGCACGGCCGCCTTGGACGACAGGTCGGGCAGCTTCTCGGTGCACAGCGCGTCGCCGCCGAAATACTTCACCGAGCCCAAGCCCAGCTGCTCCATCTGGCGCAGCATGGGGCCGGCCTGGGCATCGAGGCCGCCGTAGAAGATGCCGTCGGGCTTCTTGGACTTGATGGCAGTGAGGATGGCCATGAAGTCCGTGGCCTTGTCGTTGGTGAACTCTTCGGACACCACCGTCAGGCCCTTTTGCAGCGCCGTGGCCTTGAACACCGCCGCCACGCCCTGGCCGTAGGCCGTGCGGTCGTCGATGATCGCCACGGTCTTGAGCTTGAGGTGGTCCGCCGCGTAGAGGGCCAGCGCCGCGCCCAGCGCGCTGTCGTTGGCGATCAGGCGGAAGGTCGTCTTGTAGCCGGGCTTGGTCAGGTCGGGGTTGGTGGCCGCGGCCGTGATATGGGGCAGGCCGCACTTGTCGTAGATGGACGAGGCGGGAATCGACGTGCCCGACTGCAGGTGGCCGACCACCCCCGCCACCTTCAGGTCGCACAGCTTCTGCGCCACGCCCGTGGCCTGGCGCGGGTCGCCGGCATCGTCTTCGGCGGCCAGCTCGAAGCGGATCTTCTTGCCGCCGATCACCAGGTTCTGCGTGTTCAGGTCGTCCAGCGCGAGGCGCACGCCGTTCTCGGTGTCCTTGCCGATGTGGGCGATGCCGCCCGACAGGGGGCCGGCGTGGCCGATCTTGACGGTCTGCACGTCCTGGGCCATGGCGGCGCCGCAGGCCACCAGGGCTGCGCAGGCCAGCGCGGTGGACCGCAGGGAAAAACTCAGTCGGGAAGCGTTCAGCACTCTCAAAGTCTCCATCCTTGTCGTTGGAAAGCCGCCGGGGCCGGCGGCCAAGCGTGCGTATGCTAGCCGCGCCACGCACCGGTTCCGGGATAAATCGCACCAATTCAGTGCAGATTGCGGGACATTCGCGCCGCTAATGCCGGCCCGGGTAGGCACCGGCAGCGCCCGCTGGGATAATCGCGCCCCATGTCCTTGCTGCCCCACCAGATCGAACTGCTTTCCCCGGCGCGCGACGCCGACATCGGCATCGAGGCCGTCAACCATGGCGCCGACGCCGTCTACATCGGCGGCCCGGCCTTCGGCGCCCGGGCCGGCGCGGGCAACGATCTGCGCGACCTGGAGCGCCTCGTGCGCCATGCGCACCGCTTCCACAGCCGCATCTTCGTCACGCTGAACACCATCTTGCGGGACGACGAGCTGGAAGGCGCACGGCAGATGGCCTGGCAGGTATACAACGCCGGGGCCGACGCGCTCATCATCCAGGACATGGGCCTGCTCGAACTGGACCTGCCGCCCATCCAGCTGCACGCCAGCACCCAGACCGACATCCGCACGCCCGAGAAAGCGCGCTTCCTGCAGGACGCGGGCCTGTCGCAGATCGTGATCGCGCGCGAGCTGGACCTGCAGGAGATCGCCGCCGTGCGCGCCGCCACCGACCCGGCGCGCACCACCATCGAATTCTTCGTGCACGGCGCGCTGTGCGTGGCCTATTCCGGCCAGTGCTACATCACCCACGCGCACACCGGCCGCAGCGCCAACCGGGGCGACTGCAACCAGGCCTGCCGCCTGCCGTACGAGGTGCTGGACGGCAGCGGACGCATCATCGCCCACGAAAAGCACGTGCTGTCGATGAAGGACAACAACCAGAGCGACAACCTGCGGGCGCTCATCGATGCGGGCGTGCGCAGCTTCAAGATCGAGGGCCGCTACAAGGACATGGGCTACGTGAAGAACATCACGGCGCACTACCGCAAGCTGCTCGACGAGATCATCGAAGAGCGCGAGTTCTCGGCCGAGCCGCTGGCGCGCTCATCGTCCGGGCGTACCACGTTCACCTTCACGCCCGACCCCGACCAGAACTTCAACCGCGAGTTCACCGACTACTTCGTCAACGGACGCCAAGACGACATCGGCGCGTTCGACACGCCCAAGACGCCGGGCCGCGCCATCGGGTGGGTCACCAAGGTGGGCGATAACTTCGCCGAACTAGAACTGTCCAGCCCCGACACTGTGCTGCACAACGGCGACGGCCTGTGCTACTACGACCTGCAAAAGGAACTGGTGGGCCTGCAGATCAACCGCGCCGAAGCCGTCAACGCCAAGAAGGGCCTGTGGCGCGTGTTCCCCAAGGACCCCATCGCCGGCTTCAAGGACCTGCGAAAGGGGCTGGAGATCAACCGCAACCGCGATATGGACTGGGTGCGCACGCTCGACAAGAAGTCAAGCGACCGGCGCATCGGCCTGTGGGCACAGCTGTCCGAAACGCCCGACGGCTTCGACCTCACGCTGACCGACGAGGACGGCTTCGTCGGCAGCGCGGCGATCGTGCACCCGCACCAGCGCGCCACCGACGGACCCCAAGCCGAGGCACGCTGCGCGAGCAACTCGGCCGCTTCGGCGCCACGGTGTTCTCCGTGCATGACATCGCCCTGAGCCTGTCGCAGCCCTGGTTCGTGCCGGCCTCGGCATTGAACCCGCTACGCCGCGACGCGGTGGCCGCGCTCGAATCCGCGCGCGCCGCCGGCCTGGTGCGCCTGCCCCGCGCCGAGCCTGTCCAGCCCCCCGCGCCCTTCCCCGAAGACACGCTCACCTATCTGGCCAACGTGTTCAACCAGAAGGCGCACGACTTCTACGTGAAGCACGGCGTGAAGGTGATCGACGCGGCCTACGAGTCGAAGGAAGAAGAAGGCGAAGTCAGCCTGATGATCACCAAGCACTGCGTGCGCTTTTCCATGAGCCTGTGCCCCAAGCAGGCCAAGGGCGTGATCGGCGTGAAGGGCACCATCAAGGCCGAGCCGCTGCAGCTCATCAACGGCAAGGAAAAGCTCACCCTGCGCTTTGACTGCAAGCCTTGCGAGATGCACGTGGTGGGCAAGATGAAGAAGTCGGTGCTCAACCAGCACGCGCGCGACATGCAGGCGGTGCCGATGCAGTTCTACCGCACACGGCCCGTGGCGGGATAGCACCGTTGTAACGCGGCTTTGGCCGCCGCCGCATGCCCCGGGAAATTCGCCCCGGTTACAACCGACACCTACCAGCCTCAAACCGAGCGCCAGATAATCTGCGGCCCAGAGCAGCCCGCGAGGTGCGGTTTTGCCTAAACGTCTTTCGCAAAAAGTAGAAAACAGGATGATAAGCTTGGAGCGTTTAAGCAGCGATTTTAAATACAATCTTTAAAAATCGAACAGGCCACAATAAAATATATCACATAAAAACTTGGCACCAAGAATACAGCAGCCAGAAAGATTGACGGAAGCTTAAACCTCTTTATTGCAAACAAGCAAAAAGGCGTCGCGACCGCCAAAACCAAATACTCCCTCTTTGGCAAGGCCTCCAGCCAATTCGTATTGTAATCAATGAAATACATTGAAAACACCGACAAGAAAATAATGACACAAAGATAAAAAAGCAACTTCAACGATCCTATCGCCGCATCCAAAAATCGTTCTCTTCATCATTTGACCTCGACTGTTCCAACAGGAGCAACAATATTGCTGATAGGCAAAGGATTGCCGTATCCAGGCGCCTGCCAATTGCCCCCAGTGTTCAGCGTTGGAGGAACTGCTCCAACTCTCTGTATGACACCAGACACATACGAGTTGCTATTGTATGTACCGGGATCCATTTGCCCATCCTGCGTTCCAGGAATCAGAGAGACATTAGGCTTGGAATACGGAAGGCAATTACAGTATTCTTCCGACGCCTTCTTCAGCTTCTTGAGAAACTCACAATCCGTCATTCCTTCCGGCTTTTGAATGGCCTGCCTTACATCTATGCCTATTGAATCTCCAGGATAGTTGGAACGCGATACAAGATAGCCATTCGCAAAGTTTCCAGAAGGTTGGCCTCCAATCCTAGCGGGTCAATCATGGTGATGGGTTGATTTGTATAGAGATATTTCTACCCCCATTTAGGCCGATGGGATCATGAGTGATGTACTGCCCCAGGTGTGGGTCGTAGTACCTGAAGCGGTTGTAATGCAGCCCGGTCTCGGCATCGATCTGCTGGCCCTGCAGCCGGGCGCTCTGCTCGATCCGTTGCGGGTTGTATTCCTCCTGCATGTCTCCCCAGGCACCATAGCTGGCTGCCCAGGTAATCTCGCCGGCCTTCTCGCCATTGCCATCCACCCATCCGATCGGCGTGCACAGATAGTCGCACAGGCAGTGCCGTATGCATCCTAGCTAACGACCGATGTGCTGCGCTCTCTGAGTAGGTTTCTTTTTTAAAGTATGGCAAGCCCATTTCCACACTTGATCACGCCATTTTTAATTATCAATTTTGACATTATTAATAAGCATAGAAAAATAGTAGACCAATGCCACATCCCCACCAAAAACAGTAATTTCTTTATCTTTTAAATATATAAAATTATATTGACTCCCATTCTTTCTAGAAAGGTATTTCACATAATATCCATAGGACGTTTCCTGCACAATCCTATCTAAAACCCCCTCCTTATCATTTGGAGATTTTATTATTTTTTCAAAATTTGGCCCTTCATCCACACCCAATGCAACGTCCTCTCCCGTCGAGAGCAAGCATCTAAACCGATAACGTTTGCCATCAATCTGCACACATCCCGTAGGCAGAATAAATTCATGGCCATTAATTTTTACAATTGAATTTCTCGCAGGGGCATCAGCCTGTGCAAACGCCACAACAGAAACTGCCGTAAAAAATGAAATAAATAATTTTTTCATGGTTTTTGGAATTCTCCCACCAGGAATGCCATTCCCCAACGTTCCTGGCGTTGACTTATAGACATCAACCGAACCTTGCCCGATATCTTTCATACCTTGAATTCTTTCTTTCCTTGCTGATTCTCTCATATCTTCCATCTCAGCAGAACTCTTACTGCAAGCAGGACCACTCATGATGCAATCATAAACATCCATATCTTTTTTGTTAGCGCCTTCCATTTTTTTAGCGCCATTATTTATTTTCTCCCCACCTTTTTTTATTCCTATTACTTTATTGACTCCGCTGGCACGTCCATCTTGATTGGCCAGTTCAGGAGTGGTCGTCTCTGTCAAACCCAGAGGATCCACATAAATTATTGGATTAAGGGGTAAATATATTTATTAACTCCCCCATCTAGCCCAATGGGATCCTGCGTGATGTACTGCCCCAGTGAGGGTCGTAGTACCTGAATCGGTTGTAATGCAGCCCGGTCTCGGCATCGAGCTGCTGGCCCTGCAGCCGGATGCTCTGCTCGATCCGGTGCGGGTTGTATTCCTCCTGCACATCTCCCCAGGCGCCATAGCTGGCCGCCCAGGTGATCTCG
>NZ_BAAJYR010000182.1:0-7095 GCF_057546605.1 Acidovorax sp. KPB24-03
ACCCTCACCTGGGGCAGTACATCACGCAGGATCCCATTGGATTGGGGGGAGGAATCAACTTATATCGTTACGTTGAAAGACCAACTACTTATATTGATCCATTGGGCTTGACAGGAAATGCTCACCAACGCGCCGTTAAACGCGGTGAGGTGAATAGACAGGCATCAATTGATGCGCAGACTGCTGGGATGCTTGAGGCGCCCAGTCATCCACTGGACAAGGTTTATGACGTGGTTAATCCGAACGAAAAAGTTTGGAAACAAGCGAGTCCTTATGACTACACACAATATTGCAAAAAATGGAGCAAAAATAAGTTAACTTGTCAGTCTGGAGATAAAGAGCCCGGCAAAGATGTTAAAACTCCTTCAGATTACATACCGGAAGAATCGATGTGGAAAAGTTCTGAAATCCCAAAGGGATACGAATGTGATACGCCTGTGTACTTTAAAGATTTGCAAGAAAGAGGCGCGGCACCTACTGCGGATACTGATGATATTATGGATTTGGCAAATAAAATGAGGCAACGAAGAGGATCTCGAAAATGATTAAATCGATATGTTTTGCAATTATTTTTTTGATTTCTTTTGATGTCAAGGCGGAGAAATTTCGCAATGATATCGATTGTTCTGCCATGTTTTCGGAGGATTATATTTTTGCAAGATTCCCTGTGTTAAATCCAAAAAAAATATGGCAATGGAACGTTGTTGAAAGGACTGTCGAACGTCCTGAATACGCGTGGATTGCAGAAACTGGAAAATATAAAAATGGTAAATTTGAAGGTGATGGATTCGCTTTTTCATCACTAATTGGATCAGTTGATTTAAAAAATACCTCGCCCCAACAAGGGAGTCTCGGTGATTTGATAAATGCGACCAAAAAAAATGCTTTTTTTTACAAAAAAAATCGCCGCACTATCTGGATGAGCAAAAGAAGGATAAATTAAATCATTTAAGTATAATCCGGGCAAAAATTGTCGATGATGATGCCGTAATGATGATGGTGGTGGACAAGCTGGCAACAGATGAGGGTAAATCTAGCAATCCAACACATATGAAATTGACAGCAATATTTCCCGATTTAAAATATTCTTATACTTGTACGCCAAAAATTGAACTGATAAAAATGAAATAGTTATGAAAGCGAGAGCATCGATGCCCTGAACCAGCGCACGCGCCACCAGTACGACGGCGCGGGCCAAGAGCGACGGGCGCGGCAGGTCCACCACCCGGGTGTGCAAGGAAGGCCGGGCAGGGGCTGGGCGCGGCTGGACGCCGGTGGCGCGCTACCGCTACGACGCGTTCGGGCGGCGTCTGGGCAAGACCGTGGTTCGCGAAGGACATCAGGAGACTACCCACTACGGCTGGGACGGCGACCGGCTGGTGCACACGCAGGATGGGCAAGGCATCCGGCACACGGTGTACGAGCCGGCCAGCTTCGTGCCGCTGCTGCAGCTGCAGCGCAGGCAGGGGGCCAAGGATGCGGTGCAGTTGCTGATGGGCCTGGGCGCGCAGGCGGGCGAAGACGCCACGGATGCGGCGGACAGCTTCGCGGCCATGCCGCGGGCGCAGCGGGAGATGGTGCAGGCGGCGCTGAACACCGTGCTGGACCCCGCCAGCGGCGCGCAGGCACTGGCCCTGGTGCAAAAACACATGCCGCAGGATCTGGCGCAGGCCATGGCGGGCAGCGTGGGCCAGTTGCAGGCCGAGCGACAGGCCCAGGCAGCGGGCAACCCGCTCACCATCCGGCACTACCTGTGCGACCACCTGGGCACGCCGATCGGGCTGGTGGATGGCAACGGAGAGAAGGCCGGCGAGATCACCTGGGCGGCCAGCTATGGCGCCTGGGGAGATGTGCAGGAGGAATACAACCCGCACCGGATCGAGCAGAGCATCCGGCTGCAGGGCCAGCAGATCGATGCCGAGACCGGGCTGCATTACAACCGCTTCAGGTACTACGACCCTCACCTGGGGCAGTACATCACGCAGGATCCGATCGGATTATCCGGTGGCGTGCATCCCAGTACCTATCCGGTCAATCCCGTTCAGTACATTGATCCGCTGGGTCTGTTCGAGTGGACCAATATCGAGATGCCGTCCCTTCCATCGTTCGATGGCAAAGGGGATACGGCAGTTTGCAGCTACTACGATGACATGGCGAAGAGCAAGCCCCAATGCAGTTATTACCCGGCCGGGGCATTGATATGCCGGGGCGAAAATATGAGTGTGAACGCGGTGGTCAAAACGGCCCTCGTCGCAGAGTCCGCCATCCAGGGAAAGTCGCTCAAGCAGTCCGAGGTTTTGACGAGCATCCGGGGGAAACTGGTCGCCTCGGACAAGGCGGCGCAGGCCGCGGGCAAGGTCGATCAAAACGGCTGTACGCAAGGCAATGAAATCGATGCGTATCACGACAAGGCCTTCACCGAATCCGGAGTCAGCAAAAACTTCTATGGCGGTAATTTGTGGCCCCAGGGTACATGGCCGAATCCTGTGCCCCTGGACCCCTCGGCATGGAAATACGACCCCAGGAGAATTTGGAATTGATGAAGAACCCGCGTCCCGAAGCATTGCAGGCCCCTTCGAAATGGATGGCTTACGCGTGTTGGATTCCATTCGCCGTTCTGGGCTTGGGCATCCTCGTGTTCTTTCTGTCGGTGGTTGCATCGGCCTTTCAGGAACTGCTGCCCAAATGGGTGGCCGCCCATGATTATTTGCCCAAGGCGATGGCCTATCTGCTGCTGGGCGCCCACGTCCTTCTGACTTCGGGCCTGGCTTTTCTCGTCTTCATCCTGTTTTTCATCAAAAACAAGCAGCCGCTGCACGGGTTTTATGTGGGGATGTTTTTTCTCCTTTATTTTCCCTTGCGGGTGTTTTTCATCTTTATGGTGATGCCGCTTTTCCCGCTGTGGTTGGTCCTGGAATGCGGGGAAATCTGGGTGCTGAAAAAGATCTATCGCAAATTCCCGCAGCGGCTGGCAACCCCCTGACGGGAATCGGCCGTCGCAGCGACGCTTGCCGCCGTGATCGGCCGAGTCGGCGGCGCCCTCACTGCGGCAGGATGCCCGGCAGCAGCGGCCGGTCCAGCCGCTGGCGCCACCATTTGAGTGCCTCGCCCATGTGCTCGGGTTTCCAGGCGAGCCAGAAGGTTTCGTCGGGGCGGGGTTCCTCCACCGGCAGCTCCACCAGCACCCCCGTCTCCAGCTCCACCCGGATGCACGCGCGCGGCAGGAAGCCGTGGCCCAGGCCCGCCGCCTGGCAGGCGATCTTGGCCTGCATGGACGGCACGGTGATGCGGCGCTGGCCCGACTGCAGGCCCACGGTGCGGTCGGTAAGCGACCGCGCGCCGTCGCCCACCACCACGGCGGTGTGGTCCAGCAGGTCGCTGCGGGTGATCGGGCGCTGCAGCTGCGCCAGCGGGTGCGTGGCCGTCACGCAGAACACGAACGCCAGGCTGCCCACGGCCACCGCCTTGTAGCCGCCGCCGGCGGGGCCTTCGCCCGCCGCGACGACGATGTCGGCGCGGCCGTCGCGCAGCGCCTCCCAGGTGCCTGTGAGCGCCTCGCAGCCGATGCGCAGGCGCGTGCCGCAGTGCAGGTCCTCGAAGGCGCAGATGTCCTGGTTGAACGCGCTGGTGGGGATGAGCGAGTCGTGCACCAGCCGCAGCTCCGATTCGAACCCCGTGGCGATCTGCCGCATGCGCGATTCGAGCTGGTGCGCAGCCGTGAGCAGCCAGCGGCCTTCCTTGAGCATCTCCTGCCCGGCGGGCGTGAGCGCCACGCGCGGGCCGTTGCGGGTGAAGAGGGCGATGCCGAGTTGTTCCTCCAGTTTGCCGATGGCATAGGAGATGGTGGACGGCACCTTGTGCAGGCGCTCGGAGGCGCCGGCGAACGAGCCGTGGCGGGCGATGGCGTCCACCAGTTCGATGGCTTCGAGGGTGAGTTTCAGCATGGGGGCAGGCCGGGGGGTTGAATCATCGAAATTATCGATGATGCACGGCCAAACCTTTCAACCTGCGCCCCATCACGGCGCGGGATACTTTCTTCACCGCAGCACTGAAGCCCAATGAAATCGAGGCGATTTCAGCGACAGGCCCCCAGTGTGAATTTTATCGAAAAAACCGAAAGGAAACGCACCATGCTCGACATCCGCAAAGCCCACCAGCGCGGCAACGCCAACCACGGCTGGCTGCATTCGCACCACACCTTCTCGTTCGGCCATTACCGCGATGCCAACCAGCAAGGCTTCTCGGACCTGCTGGTCATCAACGACGACCGCGTGGCGCCGGGCAAGGGCTTCGGCACGCACCCCCACCGCGACATGGAAATCTTCTCCTATGTGCTGGAAGGCGCGCTGGAGCACCAGGATTCGATGGGCACCGGCTCGGTCATCCGCCCCGGCGACGTGCAGATGATGAGTGCCGGCACCGGCGTGCGCCACAGCGAGTTCAACCACTCGGCCGAAGCGCCCGTCCACTTCCTGCAGATCTGGATCGTGCCCGGCGTGACCGGCGCCACGCCCCGCTACCAGCAGGTGCACTTCAGCGAAGCCGAAAAGCGCGGCCGGCTGCGGCTGATCATCTCGCCCGAGGGGGCCGACGGCTCGCTGGCCGTGCACCAGGATGCCCGGGTGCATGCCGGCCTGTTCGACGGCGACGAGGCCGCCGAACTGGACGTGGGCCCCGGCCGCAACGTGTATGTGCACGTGGCCCGCGGCAGCCTGGAGGTGAACGGCGAGCGCCTGTCCGAAGGCGACGGCGCCCGCATCCGTGACGCCGGCGCCCTGCGCTTTGCCAGGGGCGAAGGCGCCGAGGTGCTGGTGTTCGACCTGCGCCCCAACGAGCTGCCCGCCATGCCGCACTGATCGACAAGGGGCGGCGGCACCGCCGCCCCGCCTGCCTTCTTTTTTGTCTTTCGATTCCCCGCTTTTTTGTTTTCTCTCCTCCATTCACTCGATCCATCCAGGAGTTTTGCCATGACCGCCACCGCCACCCGCATCAACGCCGTCGCCACTGCCACGCCCGGCGCCACGCTGCTGAACCCGCAGGACCACACGCTGGTGATGATCGACTTCCAGTCGCAGATGGCCTTCGCCACGCATTCGATCGATGCGATCACGCTGCGCTCCAACGCCGGCCTGGTGGCCAGCGCGGCGGCGGGCTTCGGCGTGTCCACGATCCTGACCACCGTGGCGGAAAAGAGCTTCAGTGGTCCGATGTTCGAGGAGGTGACCGCGCCGTTCCCCGGCCAGGCGCTGCTGGATCGCACGTCAATGAACACCTGGGAAGACGAGGCCGTGATCCGCCGCATCAACGAGATCGGCAAGCCGCGCATCGTGCTGGCGGGCCTGTGGACCAGCGTGTGCATCGTGGGCCCGGCGCTGTCGGCGCTCGACCAGGGCTTCGAGGTGTACGTAATCGCCGATGCGAGCGGCGACATCTCCACCGAGGCCCACCACCGCGCCATGGATCGCATGGTGCAGGCGGGTGCGCGGCCCATCACGGCGCTGCAGTATCTGCTGGAGCTGCAACGCGACTGGGCGCGCACGGACACGTACGACATGACGACCGGCATCGCCAGAAAGTTCGGTGGCGGCTACGGCCTGGGCATCACCTATGCCAAGGCCATGTTCAACGCCCACGAGGGTTGAAAAGAGCGCACCCTTCGCATTGCCGATCCCCCAAGGAGCCTGCCCATGACCCCGTCCACCCCTCCCGACCTGATCCTGTACAACGGCCGCTTCACCACGCTGGACCGCGCCAACCCCACGGCCAGTGCCGTGGCCATCGCGCAGGGGCGCTTCACCCACGTCGGCAGTGAGCGCGAGGTGCTGGCGATGGCCGGGCCGGGCACGCGGCGCATCGACTTGAACGGCCGCCGCGCGCTGCCGGGCCTGATCGACAACCACCTGCACATCATCCGCGGCGGGCTCAACTTCAACATGGAGCTGCGCTGGGACGGCGTCAAAAGCCTGGCCGATGCCATGGGCATGCTGCGGCACCAGGTGGCGGTCACGCCTGCGCCGCAGTGGGTGCGCGTGGTGGGCGGGTTCACCGAACACCAGTTCGCGGAGAAGCGCCTGCCCACCATCGCCGAACTGAACGCCGTGGCGCCGGACACGCCGGTGTTCATCCTGCACCTGTACGACCGCGCGTTGCTCAACGCCGCCGCGCTGCGCGCCGTGGGCTACACGTGCGACACGCCCGCGCCGCCCGGCGGCGAGATCGTGCGCGATGCGGCCGGCAACCCCACCGGGCTGCTGCTGGCCAAGCCCAATGCGGCCATCCTCTACGCCACGCTGGCCAAGGGCCCCAAGCTGCCGCATGCATACCAGGTGAACTCCACGCGCCACTTCATGCGCGAGCTGAACCGCCTGGGCGTGACGGGCGCCATCGATGCGGGCGGCGGCTTCCAAAGCTACCCCGACGACTACCAGGTGATCCAGGAACTGGCCGATGCCGATCAGCTCACCATCCGCCTGGCCTACAACCTGTTCACGCAAAAGCCGAAGCAGGAAAAGGAAGACTTCCTGAACTGGACGGCCACGTCGCAGTACAAGCAGGGCACGGACTACTTTCGCCACAACGGCGCGGGCGAGATGCTGGTGTTCTCGGCGGCGGACTTCGAGGACTTCCGCCAGCCGCGCCCCGACATGGCGCCCGAGATGGAGGACGACCTCGAAGGGGTGGTGCGCATCCTGGCGCACAACCGCTGGCCCTGGCGCATGCATGCCACCTACGACGAGACCATCGAGCGCGCACTCGACGTGTTCGAGAAGGTCGATCGCGACACGCCCCTGGCCGGCCTGAACTGGTTCTTCGACCATGCCGAGACCATCTCGGAAAAGTCCATCGACCGCATCGCCGCTTTGGGCGGCGGCGTGGCCGTGCAGCACCGCATGGCCTACCAGGGCGAGTATTTCGTCGAGCGCTACGGTGCCGGCGCGGCCGAGGCGACGCCGCCCGTCAAGCGCATGCTGGACAAGGGCGTCAAGGTCTCGGCCGGCACCGATGCCACCCGCGTGGCCAGCTACAACCCGTGGGTGTCGCTGTCGTGGCTCATCACGGGCAAGACCGTGGGCGGCCTGCAGATCACGCCGCAGC
>NZ_BAAJYR010000183.1:0-7062 GCF_057546605.1 Acidovorax sp. KPB24-03
GGCGGCATCGGGCCCGGCCTTGCCGCCCGCGCGCGGGGCAGGGGCTGCCGTGCGCGCCGGGCGCGGAATGCCGGCCCAGCCGTCCACCGTGTCGCGCACCGCATCGAACGCCCAGTAAAGCCCGGTGGCGGTGAGCATGAGGTACACCACCAGCGCCCACGTGCCGACCACCGAGTGCAACGCCCACAGGAACGAGCGGCCCTTGAGCGCCGGATCGAACGTGAGCCAGGTGCGCCAGCGCAGCGGGTGGCGCGGCCAGCGCAGGTACAGGCCTGAGAGCGACAGCGCAAGCAGGCACAGCGCGAGCACGCCCGTGGCCACGCGGCCGGAGTCGCGCGGCAGCAGCAGCCAGCGGTGCAGCGCCTCGATCCATTCGAAGGCGTCCTGCCCCTTCAGCGCCGGCTGCAGCGCGCCGGTGTAGGGGTGCACGTAGACGGTGTCGCCCCGGCGCTCGCCGGGACGCGCCTGGAAGATCACCCGCGCCGCCGCGCCGGGTTGCGATTGCACCGTGAGGGTGCTGATGCGCGGGTGGCCGGGCACGCGCGCCACGGCATCCATGATCTGCTGCGGGGTGAGCATGGGCCCGGCGTGCGGCGTGACCTGGCGCACGCCGGGGTTGAGGGCGTCCAGGATTTCCTCATGGAAGGACAGCAGCGCCCCGGACAGGCCGATGACCACGAGCACGGTCCCCGCCGTGATGCCCAGAAACCAGTGCACCTGGAACCACGCCTGCCGCAGCGAGGGCAGCGACAGCCGGCGCCATGGAGCACGCCGGGCCTCCGATGCCCCGCCCTGCGGCTGGCAAGCCCCGTCAGGGGCCAACGCACCAGCGCTCCGGGCCAGCGGCTGGGATGTGGCGCCGTCGCGGTTCACAGGCCCGCCCCTTCGCCAGGTCCGGCATGCGCCAGAGCCTGGCCGGGGGCGGAAAGAGAGACAGCCCGCAGGCCGAAGCGGCGCGGGTCGAACGGGACAAGGCGGGACATAGCGGACGGAACCCAGGAAAGAAGCGAACGAGAAAAGCCATTCCATCTGCAGCAGCGCCAACGCCCCACGCCGCGGCGGTCTCCAGCCGAACGCCGGAACGAATCCGAAGGATGAGAATGATTGCTAATTTTATCGCGCCTGCCCATCCAGGGGCCGTGGCGTGCCCGGCCAGCGGCTTTCCGTCCCCGGGCTAAGTGACCGGCGAAGTCCACCAGCGTGTACAGCGGCAGGCCCGCGTCCCGCAGGCGCTGCGAGCCACCCAGCTCGGGCAGGTCCACGATGGCCGCGCCCTCGGTCACCGTCGCGCCCAGCCGCTCCAGCAGATTCTTGCCCGCCATCATCGTGCCGCCCGTGGCGATCAGATCGTCGATGAGCAGCACGCGGTCGCCGGGCTTCACGGCATCGGCATGCAGCTCCACGGTGGCGCTGCCGTATTCCAGTTCGTAGGTTTCCTCGACCGTGGTGAAGGGCAGCTTGCCTTTCTTGCGGATCGGCACGAAGCCCACGTTCAGCTCATAGGCCACGACCGCGCCCAGAATGAAGCCGCGCGCATCCAGCCCGGCCACCACATCGGGCCGCAGGGCCCGGTCCATGTAGCGGTGCACGAAGGCATCGATGAGCACGCGGAACACCTTCGGGTCCTGCAGCAGCGGAGTGATGTCCCGGAACTGCACGCCCGGCGCGGGCCAGTCGGGCACCGTGCGGATGTGCTGGCGAAGGTATTCGTTGACGCTGAGGGCTTGCATGGCGCGGTGGAGAAGGCTGGAAGGAAAAGACCGCCCGCGCACGGCCGCACAGGTGCCACCACGCCAGGGGGAGGGAAAGAAGGGAAGGAATGCAGTGTATCGGCGGGGCAGCCGCAGGCGGCTGCCAGGCGTTCACACCCGCAGCAAGGCGTCTTCCGCCAGCGCCAGCGCCGTGGGGTGGCCCGAGAGCACCAGCGTGTCGCCTTCGGCCAGCACCGTGGCATCGTCCGGCTGGGACATGCGGCCGTCCTTGTGGCGCAGGTTCACCACCCGCACACCCATCGCCTGCAGGGCCAGCGGCCCCAGCGCCTGGCCCAGCGGCCGCACCCCGGGGGGCAGCGTGATGGACGCCAGCCGCTCCTGGTCGCGCTCGGACACGGTGTCGTCGTCCGCCCCGTGGAAGTAGCCGCGCAGCAGGTTGTAGCGGGCGTCGCGCTGGTCCTGCACCAGGCGCAGCACCCGCCGCATGGGCACGCCGACCAGCGCCAGCGCATGGCTGGCCAGCATCAGCGAGCCTTCGATGGCCTCGGGCACCACCTCGGTCGCGCCGGCGGCCTGCAGTTTGTCGAGGTATTGGTCGTCCTGCGTTCGCACCACCACCGGCACCTGCGGCGCGTGCTCGCGCGTATTGGCCAGCACCTTGAGCGTGGCGGGAATGTCCAGGTACGTCACCGCCACGGCACTGGCGCGCACCAGCCCGGCCGCCATCAGGGCCTGCAGCCGCGTGGCATCGCCGTACACCACGGAATCCCCGGCCGCCGCGGCCTGGCGCACCCGGTCGGGGTCCAGGTCCAGCGCCATGTAGGGAATGCCTTCGCGCTCCAGCATCCGCGCCAGGTTCTGGCCGCAGCGCCCGTAGCCGCAGATCAGCACGTGCTTGCTGGTGTTGATCGACTTGCGTGCGATGGTGGTCATCTGCAGCGACTGCTGCAGCCAGTCGCTGGCGACCAGCTTCATCACGATGCGGTTGCTGTACAGGATGAGGAACGGCGTCGCCAGCATCGACAGCACCATCGCGGCCAGGATGGGGTTCATCAGCGCGGGCTGCACCAGCCCGTGCTCCTGCGTGAGCGACAGCAGCACGAAACCGAACTCCCCCGCCTGCGCCAGATACAGCCCGGTGCGAAGCGACACGCCCGTGGTGGCGCCCATGCCGCGCGCCAGCACCAGGATCACGCCGGCCTTGACCAGCAAGGGCACCACCAAGAGCAGCAGCACCAGCGCCCAGCGCTCCAGCAGGATGTGCCAGTCCAGCATCATCCCCACGGTGATGAAGAACAGGCCCAGCAACACGTCGTGGAAGGGACGGATGTCCGTGCCCACCTGGTGGCGGTATTCGGTTTCGGACACCAGCACGCCGGCGATGAAGGCCCCAAGCGCCAGCGACAGCCCCGCCGTCTCGGTCAGCCAGGCCAGCCCCAGCGTGATGAGCAGCAGGTTCAGCATGAACAGCTCGTCGCTCTTGCGGCGCGCCACCAGCGTGAGCCACCAGCGCATCACCCGCTGGCCACCCGCCAGCAGCACGCCCACCAGCACCGTGGCCTTGAGCAGCGCCAGGCCCAGCGCGACGAACAGCTGGTCCGGCCGGGAGCCGAGCGCCGGGATCAGCACCAGCAGCGGCACCACGGCCAGATCCTGGAACAGCAGGATGCCCAGCACGCGGCGACCGTGCTCGCTCTCCAGCTCCGCCCGCTCGGCCATCAGCTTGACCACGATGGCGGTGCTGCTCATCACCAGCGTGCCGGCCAGGGCCAGCGCCGTCTGCCAGCCCATGTCCCAGATGCCGCCCACGTAGCGCGACAGCAGCAGCACACCCGCCATGGTGGCCGCCATGGTCAGCGCCACCTGCATCAGTCCCAGGCCGAACACGAACTGGCGCATGGCGCGCAGCTTGGACAGGCTGAATTCCAGGCCGATGGCGAACATGAGGAACACCACGCCGAACTCGCCCAGGTGGCGCACGCCTTCCGAGTTCTGGGCCAGGGCCAGCGCATGGGGCCCGATCAGGATGCCCGCGGCCAGGTAGCCCAGCATCGGCGGCAGCTTGAGGCTGCGGCACGCCACCACCCCCAGCACGGCAGCCAGCAGGTAGAGCAACGTCAAGGCAAGTGAGGACATGCACGGATGCTAGCCCAGGCGCGGCGCAGGCCCATGGTCCGGCCGATAGAATCCGCGCATGCTTTCCGCCCCCGCCGCGCCTGCGCCCTTCCATGCCGACCAGGCGCTGCGCCTGGCCCGCGAAACCTTCGATATCGAGGCCGCCGCCCTGGCCGGCCTGTCGGCCCGCGTGGACGCGAGCTTCGCCAGTGCCGTCGAGCGCGTGCTCGCCACCACGGGGCGCGTCGTGGTGATGGGCATGGGCAAGAGCGGCCACATCGGCCGCAAGATCGCCGCCACCCTGGCCTCCACCGGCACGCCCGCCTTTTTCGTGCACCCTGCGGAAGCCAGCCATGGCGACCTGGGCATGGTCACGCCGGGCGATCTGGTCCTGGGCATTTCCAACAGCGGCGAAAGCGCCGAGCTCACCGTGCTGCTGCCCGTGCTCAAGCGCCTGGGCGTGCCGCTCGTGGCCATGACCGGGGGGCTTCAGTCCACCCTGGCGCGCCATGCCGATCTGGTGCTGGACTGCAGCGTGGACCGCGAGGCCTGTCCGCTCAACCTGGCCCCTACCGCCAGCACCACCGCGCAGCTGGCCATGGGCGACGCCCTGGCCGTCGCCTTGCTGGACGCCCGCGGGTTCCGGTCCGAAGACTTCGCGCGCTCCCACCCCGGCGGGGCCCTGGGCCGCAAGCTGCTCACCCACGTGAGCGACGTCATGCGCTCGGGCGAAGAAATCCCGCGCGTGGCGCCCGGCGCATCGTTCAGCGAACTCATGCGCGAGATGAGCGCCAAGCGCCTGGGCGCCTCGGCCGTGGTGGACGATGCGGGCCGCGTGCTCGGCATCTTCACCGACGGCGACCTGCGCCGGCGCATCGAAGCCGGCGCGGAACTGCGCGGCGCGACCGCGGGCGAGGTCATGCACCCCAGCCCGCGCACCATCGCCCCCGACGCGCTGGCCGTGGACGCCGCCGAAATGATGGAGCGCCACGCCATCACCAGCGTGCTGGTGGCCCATCCCGACGGCCTTCTCATCGGCGTGGTGCACATCGGCGACCTGATGCGCGCGAAGGTCATCTGATGGACCAGCCCCTCGCCCACGCCACGGCCGGGGCGGCAACGCCCGCCAGCCAGCCGCTGCCGCCCCTGCGGCCCGCCCTGCAGTTCGATGCGCAACTGCTGCTGCGCGCGCAGGGCGTGCGCGTGGCGTTTTTCGACGTGGACGGCGTGCTCACCGACGGCGGCCTGTACTTCAGCGAAGCCGGCGAGACGCTCAAGCGCTTTCACACGCTCGACGGCCACGGCATCAAGCTGCTGCAAAAGGCCGGAATCACCCCCGCCGTGGTGACGGGCCGCGATGCCCCCGCGCTGCGCCTGCGCCTGAAGAACCTGGGCGTGGTGCATGCCCGCTTCGGCACCGAAGACAAGCGTCCGGCCGCCGAATCCATCCTGGCCGAACTGGGACTCGACTGGGCGCAGGCCGCCGTGATCGGCGATGACTGGCCCGACCTGCCCCTGATGCGCCGCTGCGCCCTCGCCTGCGCGCCCTGCCATGCCCACATCGAGGCCCGTGCGGTGGCCCACCACGTCACCGCCGCAGCGGGCGGGGCCGGCGCGGCGCGCGAGTTCTGCGACCTGCTGCTGGTGGCCAGTGGCCGCTATGCCCAACTGCTGGAGGCCTACACCGCATGATCGCCACGCTGCGCCGGGGCTGGGACCGGCTGTCCATCTACCTTCCCGTGGCCCTCATGGGGCTCATGGCGCTGGGCACGTGGTGGCTGGTGCGCAACGCGCCCACACCGGCCAAGCCCGTGCAGGAGCGCCCGCTGACGCACGAGCCGGACTATTTCATGAAGACCTTCTCGGTCAAGAGCTTCGATGCCACCGGCCGGCTGCAAAGCGATGTCCGCGGCGATTTCGCGCGCCACTACCTGGACACCGATACGCTGGAGATCGACAAGGCCCACATGCGCTCGGTCGCGCCCGATGGCCGCCTGACCATCGCCACGGCCGACCGCGCGCTCACCAATGCGGACGGTTCCGAGGTGCAACTGTTCGGCAACGCCATCGTCACCCGCGAGCCCCTGGTGCGTCCCGGGCGCGAGCCGCTGCCGCGCCTTCAGTTCCGGGGCGAGTTCCTGCACGCGTGGCTGAACGACGAACGGGTGCAGTCGAACCAGCCAGTCACGCTGACGCGGGGCAAGGACCAGTTCACCGCGGACACCATGGACTACAACAACCTCAGCCAGATCATGCAGTTGCAGGGCCGCGTGAAGGGCATGCTGATGCCGCCACCCGGCAAGTGACCGGCACCGGACGGCGCACGATGCCTAACCACCCCTCAGGAGCCCCCATGCCTTCCAGCCCCCTGGTGTTCATCACCGGCGCATCCAGCGGCATCGGCCAGGCGCTCGCACTGCGCTTTCACCAGGCGGGGTACCGGCTTGCGCTGGTGGCCCGCCGCACGGCAGAGATGCAATCGTGGGCCAGCGCAAGCAACATCCCGGCAGATAGCTATCAAATTTATAGCGCCGATGTGGCGCAGCCCGACAGCATCGTGGCGGCGGGCCAGGACTGCATGGCCCGGCAAGGGGTGCCCGATGTCGTCATCGCCAACGCGGGCATCAGCGTGGGCATGGACACTGCCGTGCGCGAGGACATCGACGTGATGGCCCGCACCTTCGCCACCAACAACATCGGCATGGCGGCCACGTTCCAGCCGTTCGTGGATGCGATGGCCCAGCGCGGCAGCGGGGCGCTCGTGGGCATCGGCAGCGTCGCCGGCATCCGGGGCCTGCCCGGCCACGGCGCCTACTGCGGCAGCAAGGCGGCGGTCATCAGCTACTGCGAAAGCCTGCGGGGCGAATTGCGTTCGTCGGGGGTGCGGGTGGTCACGCTGTGCCCGGGGTACATCGACACCCCGCTCACCCGGCAGAACCGCTACGCCATGCCCTTCTTGATGCAGCCCGGGGACTTTGCCGACCGCGCGTTCGCCGCGATCCGCGCGGGCGCGAGCTACCGCGTCATTCCCTGGCAGATGGGCGTGGTGGCCAAGCTGCTGCGTGTGCTGCCGAACGGGCTTTTCGACCGCCTGCTGTCGGGCCGCCCGAGAAAGCACCGGCAAAAAAGCGGGGCTCCGCACTGACCGGGCACGGGGCCCGCCTCAGGGTTCCAGCCGGCGGCGCCCACAAAAAAAGGCCCCTTGTCAGGGGCCTTTTTTGTGGGCGCCGCCGGC
>NZ_BAAJYR010000184.1:0-7045 GCF_057546605.1 Acidovorax sp. KPB24-03
CGTTGGCGGCACGCCGGACGTCGGCGCCGTGCGCCGCCTGCAGACCAAGACCGGCTGGGCCCTGACCCTGGAGGCCCCGCTGGCGGAAGACGCCGGCGTCTTCGTGCGCGCCAGCCGCAGCAGCGGCCGCCAGGAGACGTATGCCTTCGCCGAGATCGACCGCCAGCTGTCCTTCGGCGGCCAGATCGGCGGCGCCGCCTGGGGCCGCGCCGCCGACCGTGTGGGCGCCGCCTTGGCGGTCAACGGGTTGTCGGCCGACCACCGTAACTACCTCGCAGCCGGGGGGCTGGGGGCGTTCCTGGGCGACGGGGCGCTGCGCTATGGCAGCGAGCGGGTGTGGGAGGCGTATTACCGGTTCACTTTCGACCCGGTGCCGATGTCCGGCGGGCCGCTGCAGTCCGCCGTGTCGCTGGGGGTGCAGCACATCGTGCACCCGGGCTACAACCGCGACCGGGGACCGGTGGACGTGGTGTCGGTGCGGGTGCATGCGGAGTTTTGAGGGGCGGCTGGTCATGCATGCATTCATTACTTGTGAATCAATTAGTTTGTGACTAATAATTCAGTTTTTTTGGCATTAGACAAAACAGCAGGCGGGAGAAGAAATGCAATGTGCAAAAAATGAGGCATCGGTTGAAAGTGCCTTGACTGTGGGCTGCCCTGTGTTTAGCACGACGGTGCTCAGAGCCGCTGGACCTCAAAGCGGTTTTTTGGGGTGGACAGCGTTTGCCATGCGCCGGCTGAGCGGGTTTTGCCGTTGCGCGATGGCGCGGGCACTGTCGCACGCTGCGTTGGGCCTTTTGATGCTCACGGGCAGTCTCGCTGCGCATGCGGAACTGCAAAAAAGCTTTATGTACCATTGGTCGACGGGAAACCCGAAGTTCGCCACCAAGGAGGCGTACTGCGCATGGTTTGCCGGCCACTATTCCAATGCCACAGGCTTTGCGGTCGCAGGCGACTACTGCGCCGTCGACTCCTCTGAGGGCCCGGCGTATTACTGGGCCCCCATCTGGAAACAATCTACGTTGTCCTGCCCGCCCAACAGCACCACCACGGCGAGCGGCACCTGTGCCTGCCAGCCGGGGTTCGCCGAGGACGTGCCCACCAACGCCTGCATTGCCGCCACGCCCGAACCATCGGCATTTTCCTGCAGGGCCTCCGGCGTGGAAGTGGGGCAGCCCATCATGCCGTCGACCGAAGCCAAGGTCCGCACCGAGACCGACTGGAGCGGGCAGGGGCCTGCGGCGCTGTCTTTTACTCGGCGGTACGAAAGCACGTGGGGCAAAGACCCGGGCCGGCCCCAAGGGCCCTTGAGCAAGGCCTGGAGTCACAATCACCAAGCGTTTCTGTTGGCCAGCAGTGCGGCCACCGGAATCAGCGTGAGCATCACGACGGGAGAGGGCCACCTGCGGACCTTCTTCAAGGCGACGGGCAGCAGCACCTGGACCACGGACAGCAACGACGTGCTGACGCAATCGGCCTCCGGCGCCTGGACCTACCAGCGCAGCGACGACGACGCCACGCTGCAGTTCAGCAGCGGCGGCAAGCTGCAGTCGGTCACGGCGCGCAACGGCTGGGTGACGTCCTACGCGTACCACGCGTATGGACTCTTGGCCTCCATCACCAATCCGTTCGGGCAGAAGCTCTTGCTTGATTACCAACCGTCGGGCCGGCTGACCTCTGTTACCACACCGGATCAGCAAGTCATCCGCTATGCCTACGACGGCAGCGGCCGGCTCTCCAGCGTCACCTATCCCGATGGCAAGAGCCGGTCCTTCCTGTACGAAGATGCGGGCTTCCCGCAGGCCCTCACCGGCATCGTGGACGAGACCGGTGCGCGCTGGGGCACCTTCGGCTACGACAGCACGGGCCGGGCCACCAGCACCGAGCTGGCCGGCAGCGTCAACCGCTACCAGGTGAGCTATCCGGCAGCCGATGGCTCCGGCGCCACCGTCATCGACCCCCTGGGCACGGCGCGCACCTTCAACTACAGCCTCAACCTGGGCAAACTGGTCGTCAGTGGTGCCAGCAAGCCCGATCCACTGGGCAAGCCCGATGCCGCGCAGCGGGTGCAGAACGCGCAAGGGCTGATCGACTCCGAGACGGACTTTCTCGGGAGCGTGACGACGTACCAATGGGATGCGGGCAGGCGCGTGCCGCTGAGCACCACGCAGGCCAGCGGTACGGCGCAGGCCCGCACCACGAGCACGGAATGGCACCCGCAGTGGCGCCTGCCGGTCAAGGTGACGGAGGCGGGCCGCGAGACGGCCTACACGTACGACGGCCAGGGCAACGCCCTCACGCAGACGATCAAGGACACCTCGGTCACGCCAGCCGTCTCGCGCACCTGGGCCTGGACCTACCATCCCTCGGGCCTGGTCGCCAGCGAGACCGACCCGGGCGGCGCAGCGACCACCTACGCCTACGACAGCGCGGGCCACCTCACCCAGGCCACCAACGCGCTGGGCCAGAGCAGCCTGTACACCCACGACGCGGCCGGCCGAGTGCTCACCCACACCGCACCCACGGGCCTGGTGAGCAGCTACCAGTACGACGCGCGCGGGCGGCTCACGCGGGCGCAGCGCGGCGACGAGATCAGCAGCTACACCTACACCGCCAGCGGGCAACTGGCCAGCGCCAGCGTGGCCAGTGGCTACGCCACCAACTACACCTACGACGCCGCGCAGCGCCTGACCGGCTGGAGCGACAACCGGGGGGCGAGCGCCAGCTACACCCTGGACGGCATGGGCAACCGGATCAATGAGAGCATCACCGATGCGCAAGGCCAGGCCGCGTGGACAGTCGCGCGCACCATCAACAGCCTGAACCGGGTGGAGAGCGTCACCATCGGCTCGGCCGCGACCGGCACGGTCAGCACCAGCGGCTATGGCTACGACGCCAACGGCGAACTCATCCGCAGCACCGAGATCGTTGGGGGCGCCAGCCGCAGCACCACCCTCGCGCTGGACGCGCTGCGGCGCGTGAAGACCCTCACCAACGCGCAGAACGCCAGCGCCGCGCTGGAATACAACGCCCAGGATGCCGTCACCAAAGCCACGGACTTCAAGAGCGTGGCCACCAGCTACACGCGGGATGCCCTGGGCAATGCCAGCCAGGAAGCCAGCGCCGACAGCGGCACGCTCACCCGCACCTACGACAGCCTGGGGCTGCCGCAAAGCCTCACTGACGCGCTGGGGCGTGCCACCGCCATCACGCGCGATGCGCTGGGCCGGCCCACGCAGATCGTGAGCAGCCTGGGCGGGGCCAGCCGCACCACCGTGCTGCGCTACGACCTGCCCGGGCCCGAGTACAACGCCAGCGGCAGCCCGAGCGCCAGCGTGGGGGCCTTGAGCGAGATCCAGGACGCGGGCGTCACCACGCGCTACCAGCGCGACGCGCAAGGGCGCATCACCGCGCGCACGCAGGTCCTGGCCAACGGCAGCAGCAGCACCGTGGGCTACCAATACGTTCCTGCCGGCAGCGCAGGCGCGGGGCAGATCGCCCGCATCACCTACCCCAGCGGTCGCCAGCTGGTGCACCAGTACGACGCCACCGGCCAGCTCACCGGGCTGCAGTGGAACGGCCAGCCGCTGGTCAGCGGCATCACCTGGAGCCCGCTGGGCCAGGCCACCGGCTGGCAATGGCCCGGGTTCGTGCAGACCCCCGGCAACCCCGCGCCGCTGGCCGAGCAGCGCAGCTACACCAGCGCGGGCCAGCTGGCCGCCAGTGCCCTGCTGCAACTGACCTGGGACAGCGCCGGGCGCATCGCGCAGATCACCCAGCAACACATGCTGCCCACGCAAAGCAGCACGGTGGCGCAGCAGGTGGCGCTCACCAGCGCGTACAGCTACGACGCCGTGGGCCGGCTCACCGCCAGCGCGCACAGCGCGCCCAACACCCTCACGCTGCCCAGCGGAACGGCCTTGAGCGACACCATCGGGGCCAACGCCAGCGGCTACGCGTGGGATGCCAACGGCAACCGCAGCCAAAGCTACTACAGCAGCAGCACGGCAGGGGGCACCGCCACGCTGCAGCGCGACTACCAAATCGCCAGCAACAGCAACCGCCTGGGCGGCTACACGCAGACCTTCACGCCCGCGGGCGGCAGCGTGCAGACCACCAACGTCAGCTACAACCACGACGCCACCGGATCGATCACCAGGAAGGGCGACAGCTACCTGCACTACGGCGTGGACGGCCGCATCGCCAAGGCGGGGCCGAGCGCCGACCCGGCCAACGCACTGGCGGTGAGCTACACCTACAACGCCCTGGGCCAGCGCGTGTTCAAGAGCGATGCGAGGTTGTCCGGGGCCAACAACCCGGCGATCACCCAGCAGACCGTCTATGCGGAGGACGGCATCGGCAGCACCGTGCTGGGGCAGTACGGCAGCCGGCGGAGCAGCGACAGCGCGGCACCGGCGGGCGAAATGGACAGCACCGAAGTCATCTATCTGCCCACCGCGAACGGCCCGATGCCCATTGCCGCGCAGATCAACGGCAGGTTGTACGCCATCGATGCGGACCACCTGAACACGCCGAGACGCCTGACGAACACGCAGGGGCAGGTGGTGTGGCAATGGCTGATCACGGGGTTTGGAGAGGCGAACCCGACGACCGGGGCGACCGGCTACACGCAAAGCGGGCAGGGGAGCAGCAACTACAGCGAAGCCATCAAGTTCGACCTGCGGTATCCGGGGCAGGTGTTGGATGAGGAGACAGGACTGGCGTACAACCTGAACCGGTACTACGACCGGGAGGGAGGGCGGTACTTCCAGGCCGACCCGATTGGACTGGAGGGGGGGTGGAATCGGTTTGCTTATGTGAGTGGCAATCCGCTGGCATGGACTGATCCCAAGGGCTTAGCAATTCCGGCAGTGGTAATTGCATGTATGAGTAATCCTTTATGTGCAACTGCTGCCGGAGGAGTTGCTGTTGCAGCAATAAATGCATGCAAACAAACGTTTGATTATTTATCTCCGCGCTTTACAAACTGGTCGCTGTCGACTAGTAATCCAATGACTGGTGAGCCAGGTTGTGAAGTAGAATGTGAAAATAAAAGTGGTAATAGAAAACAAACGAGGCGGTATGGGCCGGACGGATTTCCTGAAACGGACACTGACTGGGACCATAGTCACGGAGGAATCGGCTCTCCACATTCACACGATTGGAGTCGTCCATCTGACGGGAGTCGACCTACTCACGGAAACCGTGGGGAAGGGCGACCTTCGGTGCCAGGTGATCCAGGACTTGTTAAATAAATAAGAGGTAAAAATGATTTGCTTAGTAATTACACCTGTGGGCTTAAAAGAAGCACTTCAATTAAAGCGTAATGGCGGGAGTCATCATATTTGGTGTGGCTCAGATTTGGTTTTTGATTCAATATCAATTAAAGATGTTTCGCAATTTAATTATCCTTTGATGGGTGCGAGTTTGGATATTATTGAGGGCGCGTTAGAGACAATTAGGGAGCACCATCCGGATGAGGTTGTGTGGGTGGAAGGCTGTTTGCGATAGTTGGATGAAAAGCCGCTATAAATGGTCCGCGCGATGAATTGCAGTGTTCAAATTTTTATTAATGCATTGAACGCGGCAAGGCATTTAATTGCTGATCTTGGATAATGGCTGTATCGAATTTTATAAGGACCGCGAAATTAGTGCCTATCCATTGTTCAGGAGCGTCCTGCTGCTCGCCGAGTGATGCTTCGATCAAGTCAATTCATGGCAGCACTGCAGGCCTCCGACGAAAATCGTAGTGAAGAGGCACTTCGACTGATGGAGCAATGTGCAAAGGAGGGAGATCCCGTTGCGTGCTATTTCATGGCGCTTTGGTATCGCGATGGCGAAGGCGTTCTTGCGAGCGCGGTTCAAAGCGAGCATTGGATGCAGGAAATGCAACGGATCGCTGAGTCCGACAATGCCGAGGCTCAATGGGAATTAGGACAGGCCCTTCGATACGGCAATGTCTTTCCTTGTGACGTCCGGCGTGCCAATTACTGGCTGGAGCGCGCCGCGGAAAACGGTTGGGGCGAAGCGCAACATCAGTTGGCGTGGTATCTGGAAACGGGGCAGTATGGCTATGCGGATGATAAGCAGATGGCCGAGCAGTGGTACCAACGTGCATTTGAGCAAGAGCATCCCGAGGCGCTTTACACATATGCCCTGCGCGATTTCAAGGGCGGCAACATCACGGAGAAAGCGATTGAGTTGCTTAAGCGCGCGGCCGAGAAGGGGTTCAAGCAAGCGGAGCACGTCTTGCGTAAGCACACGCACTGAGCGATGGCCCATGTGATGGAGATTTCCCTCAGAAAGCGCTGAGCCAATGGATTGTTCGAATGCGAACAGCCTAGCCTTTAAATCCTTATGGAATGGTGTCAATGGCGATGCGATGGGGGTTCACACGCAACTCAAGGCCATTTTCAATTCCTGGAGCCCAAGAGCCATCGCTTCCTCGGACCATCGAATAAGCGCATCCACCTGTATCCCATCCTTGGCATCCGCCGCCATCTCCAGCGCCCGGGTAATACCACTCCACCGTTGCAACCCAAAACTCCCAACGGTGCCCCCCAACTCATGGACTTCCTGCCGCAGGCGGTCCCAGGCCTCGGCGCGGCGGGCGTCATGGATGCGGTCCATACGCTGCTCACAGTCGAGAATGAATCGGGTGACCAGCGCGTCGAAGCGGTCAGTGGTGAAAACACTGCGCAGCTCCTCCAAGGCCTTTTCATCGAAGAAAGCATCCGTACCCACCTCGGCGGCCCCTTTGACGAGGGCTGGCTGAGCATGGTGGTCGTCGGCCTCTGCGCTCGGTGATGTGAATGCCGTTGCAGGCGCCGGGGCAGCAGACGCCGAAGGTACCTTGTGCCCCCCCGGCGCCAGCCACCGCGCCAGAGTGGCCCACAGCCTCTCCTCCAGCACCGGCTTGGCCAGGTGATCGTTCATGCCGGCCGCCCGGGTGCGCTCGATGTCCTGGCGCGCGGCGTTGGCGGTCATGGCAATGATGGGCAGGTGGGCGAAGCGCGGGTCTTGGCGCAGCGCGCGGGTGGCGGTC
>NZ_BAAJYR010000185.1:0-7021 GCF_057546605.1 Acidovorax sp. KPB24-03
CTGCGTGCGCGGCGGCCTGCGGCGCGGGCACCGCCGCCTGGCGCAGGGCCTCGCGGCGGCCCTTCCACCAGGGCACGATGCGGCTTTCCCACAGGCCGGCCAGCCCCAGCGGGAAGGCCATGGTCACGCCAATGAACAGCCCCGCCATGAGGAACAGCCACAGGTCGGGAAAGCTCTCCGAGAAGTACGTCTTGCCCGCGTTCACCAGCAGCGTGCCGTACACCGCGCCCACCAGGCTCATGCGCCCCCCCACGGCGGCGTAGATCACCATCTCGATGGACGGCACGATGCCCACGAAGCTGGGCGACATGAAACCCACCTGCAGCGTGAACAGCGCACCGCCGATGCCTGAGAGCGCCGCCGCCAGGCAGAAGGTGAAGACCTTGAAATTGGCCACGTCGTAGCCCGAGAAGCGCACGCGGTCTTCCTTGTCGCGCATGGCCAGCAGCAGCGTGCCCAGCTTGCTGGTCTGGATGAAGCGGCACAGCACGATGGACAGCACCAAAAGTGCCACGCACACGTAGTACAGGATGTACTTGGCGCTGTCGGTGCGCGTGTCCCATCCCCAAAGGGTTTTCAGGTCGGTCATGCCATTCACGCCGCCCGTGTAGCCCTGCTGGCCAATGATGAGCACCGTGCAGATCAGCGCCACCGCCTGCGTGATGATGGCGAAGTAGACCCCGCCCACGCGGCGCTTGAACATGGCGAAGCTCACGATCCAGGCCAGCAGCGTGGGCACCACGATCACGGCCGCCAGCGCGAACGGCAGGCTCTTGAAAGGCACCCAGAAGGCGGGCAGCTCGGTGATCTGGTTCCAGTCCATGAAGTCGGGGATTCCGGGCGTGGACTGGATCCTGGTGCTCACGGGGTCGGAGGCTTCGAGCTTGAGGAACATCGCCATGGCATAGCCGCCCAGACCGAAGAACACGCCCTGCCCCAGGCTGAGCACGCCGCCATAGCCCCACACCATCACCAGGCCGATGGCCACGAAGGCATACGTGAGGTACTTGCCCACGAGGTTCAGCCGGAAGATGTCCAGGGCGAGCGGCAGCACCACGGCCAGCAGCACCGTGAGCAGCACCAGGCTGGCCAACTGGTAGCGCAGGATCCAGGCTTTGAGGGCATTCATGGGACGACTCCGGTGGGTGCAGGGTGGGGGCAAAGCAGTGGGCGCGCGCTCAGCGGCGCACCTTCGAGGCGAACAGGCCCTGCGGCCGCACCATCAGGATCAGCACGATCAGCGACAGCGTGATCACCTTGGCCATGGAGCCGGCCAGGAAGAACTCGGTGATCGACTGCGTCTGCGCGATGCCGAAGGCCGACACCACCGTGCCCAGCAGGCTCGCCGCGCCGCCGAAGGTGACGACGAGGAACGCATCGACGATGTAGAGCGAGCCCGAGGTGGGCCCCGTGGAGCCGATGGTGGTGAACGCAGCGCCCGCCACCCCCGCGATACCGCAGCCGATGGCGAAGGTGAGTCGGTCGGTCTTCTTGGTATCGATGCCGATGGCGTTGGCCATCACCCGGTTGCTGACCGTGGCGCGCACCCGCAGGCCCCAGCGGCTCCTGTGCAGCGCAAGCAGCACGCCCGCCGTCACCACCAGCGTGAGCGCCAGCACGAACAGGCCGTTGATGGGAATGTCCAGCCCCTCGGCGGGCGCCCACGATCCGAGCAGCCAGTCAGGCAGGGTCGGGCTCACTTCCTTGGGGCCGATGAAGGTGCGAAAGCATTGCTGCAGCCCCAGGCTGATGCCCCAGGTGGCCAGCAAGGTGTCGAGTGGGCGCTTGTACAGGTGGCGGATCAGGCCCCACTCCACCAGCCAGCCCGCGATGAACGCGAAGCCGAAGGCCGCGGCGATGGCCAGCGGGAAATAGAACGGCATCCACTGCGGCGCGTGCGTGGACGCGAGCGTGGAGCCCAGGTAGATGGTGTAGGCGCCGATGGTCATGAACTCGCCGTGCGCCATGTTGATGACGCCCATCTGGCCGAAGATGATCGCCAGCCCCAGGCCCATGAGCAGCAGCACGGCGAACAGGCTCAGGCCGGCGAAGCCCTGCATCAGGCCGATGTTCATCATTTCGGAAAAGGTCATGGTGCAGCTCCTGCGTGCAAGCCCATCAAAGAAAAAACCCGATGCGGCAGTGCCGCCCTCACAACGGTCCGCACCAGGCGCGGGACTGACGACCGGCGCGGCCTCATGCGGGGGACACCGAGGAAGGGCCGCCCCGCACCGAAGGTGTCGTCCCCCTCCCGCGCAGCGAGAGAGGGGCAAGGCGCGCAGCGCCTCAGGGGGTGGTCACTGATACCCCTTGGGGAAGGGATCGGGCTTGATGAGTTCGGGCGATTCGGCCACCACCTTGAATGTGGCGTCCGGCAGTCCCTGCGCGATGCGCGACTTGCTCCACAGGTGGTGGTTGGCGTCCACCTTCACGTAGCCCTCGGGCGCGGTCTTGAGTTCGATGCCCGGCGATGCGGCCACCACCTTGTCCACGTCGAAGCTCTTGGCCTTCTCGACGGCGGCCTTCCACAGCCAGGGACCCAGGTAGCCCGCCTGCGTGACGTCGCCGATCACCGCATTGGGGCCGTACTTGGCCTTGAAGGCGGCCACGAACTTCTTGTTGTTCTCGTTGTCCAGCGACTGGAAGTACTTCATCGACGAATAGAAGCCCGCGAAGTTCTCGCCGCCCACGCCGGTCATCTCGTCCTCGGTGACCGACAGCGTCACCAGCAGCTGCTTGTCGCCCGTGATGCCCGCCGCCTTGAGCGCCTTGTAGAACGCCACGTTGGAGCCGCCCACCACGGCGACGAACAGGCAGTCGGGCTTTTGCACCTTGATCTTGTTCATGAGCGAGCCGAAGTTGGTGCTGCCCAGCGGGTAGTACTCCTCGCCCACGACCTTGCCCTTCTGGAAGTTCTCCACGTGCTTGCGTGCGATCTTCATCGAGGTGCGCGGCCAGATGTAGTCCGAGCCGATCAGGAAGAAGGTCTTGGCCTTCTTCTCGGTCTTGGCCCATTCCAGGCTGTACAGGATCTGCTGCGTGGCCTCCTGGCCGGTGTAGATCACGTTCTTGGACTGCTCCAGGCCCTCGTAGAACGTGGGGTAGTACAGCAGGCCGTTCTCCTTCTCGAACACGGGCAGCACGGCCTTGCGCGATGCGCTGGTCCAGCAGCCGAACACGGCGGCGCAGTGGTCGTTGATGAGCAGCTTCTTGGACTTTTCGGCGAAGGTGGGCCAGTCGGAGGCGCCATCTTCCTTGATGACCTTGATCTTGCGGCCCAGCACGCCGCCCATGGCGTTGATCTGGTCGATGGCGAGCTGCTCGGCCTGGATCGATCCCGTCTCCGAGATGGCCATGGTGCCGGTCGCCGAATGCAGCTGGCCTACGGTGACCTCGGTGTCCGTCACCGCCAGCTTGGTGGTGTTGACCTGCGCCGTGGGCTGCGCGAAGGACCACGCGGGCAGGCCCGCCACCGAGGCGGCCCCCATGGCCTGCAGCAGCCGGCGGCGGCCCGCATCCGCGGCCAGGAGGGGGGAGACATTCGGATCGAGGGGGTGCTTCATGGGAGCGCTCCTTGCAACAGGCAATACGGGGTGGTTGGACGGCGTCGGTGGTTCCGCGCTGGGGCCAAGATTAGGGACAACCCTGCTGCGCGCCCATACGTCAATTGACGTAGCCGCCCGCCCGGCCCCGGCGCACGGCGCGGACAAGAACGTTTCTTGCATGCAGGCCCGGCATGGCCCCGATCGCACCGCCCACCCCCCAGACCGCGCCGCAGACCATTTTTCGCTTCCGCCGCGAATACAACGCCTGGGTGGCCGACGAGACGATGGAGGACTACGCGCTGCGCTACACGCCCAAGGGCTTTCGGCGCTGGAGCGAATGGCGCGTGGCCAACACGGCGTTCGGCTCGCTGTCGTTCCTGGCGCTCGAAGCCATCGGCGGCGCCATCGCGCTCAACTACGGCTTCGCCAATGCGATGTGGGCCATCCTGGCGGTGGGCGTGCTGATCTTTCTCACCGGCCTGCCGATCGCCTACTGTGCGGCGCGCTACGGACTGGACATGGACCTGCTCACGCGCGGCGCGGGCTTCGGCTACCTGGGCTCCACCATCACCTCGCTGATCTACGCGGTGTTCACCTTCATCTTCTTCGCGCTGGAGGCCGCCATCATGGCGCTGGCACTGCAGATGGTGGTGGACTGGCCGCTGCAGTGGTGCTATGTGCTGTCGTCCCTCGTGATCCTGCCGCTGGCCATGCGCGGCATCACGCTCATCTCCCGGCTGCAGGCGTGGACGCAGCCGCTGTGGCTCTTCCTGCTGCTGCTGCCCTTCGTGTGGATCGCGCTCGCGCAGCCGCAGCTGTACCGCGACTTCGCGGGGCTGTCGGGCCTCAAGAGCGGCAGCAGCCAGTTCGATCCGCTCATGTTCGGTGCCGCGGCGGCGGTGATCTTCTCCCTGGTGGTGCAGATCGGCGAGCAGGTGGACATCCTGCGCTTTCTGCCCGAGCGCACCGCCGCCAACCGCTGGCGCTGGTGGGGCGCGGTGCTGGTGGCCGGCCCGGGCTGGATCGTGATGGGCATGCTCAAGATGGCGGGCGGCGCGTTCCTCGCCTTCGCCGCGCTGCAGTTCGAGGTGGGAACGCACCGCGCGGCCGAGCCCACGCAGATGTTCCTGGCCGGCTTTCAGCAGGTCATGCAGGCGCTGGGGCTGCCGGGCCTGGCCGTGGCGGTCACGGTGGTGTTCGTGGTGGTCTCGCAGGTGAAGATCAACGTGACCAATGCCTACGCGGGCTCGCTCGCCTGGTCCAATTTCTTCGCCCGCATCACGCGCAGCCACCCGGGACGCGTGGTGTGGCTGGTGTTCAACGTGGGCATCGCCACGCTGCTGATGACGCTGGGCGTGTTCGGCGCGCTGGAGAAGGTGCTGGCCGTGTACAGCAACGTGGCCATCGCCTGGGTGGGCGCGCTGGTGGCCGATCTCGTCATCAACAAACCGCTGGGCCTGTCGCCCAGGGGCATCGAGTTCCGGCGGGCGCACCTGTACGACTTCAACCCGGTGGGCCTGGGGGCCATGGTGCTGGCCGCCGCCGTGGCCTGCTGCGCCTACGCCGGCCTGCTGGGCGACCATGCGGCCGCGTTCTCTCCCTTCATCGCGCTGGCGCTGTCGATGGCGCTGTCGCCGCTGCTGGCCTGGGCCACCGGCGGGCGCTACTACCTGGCCCGCATGCCGGACACGCTGTGGAAGCCCGGCGAGTCCGTGCGCTGCGCCGTGTGCGAGAACCCGTTCGAGTCCGAGGACATGGCCCGCTGCCCGGCCTACGGCGCGCCCATCTGCTCGCTGTGCTGCTCGCTCGAATCGCGCTGCCACGACCGCTGCAAGACCGGCTCGCGCGCGGCCGACCAGTTGCGCGCGGTGGCCGCGCTGCTGCTGCCGCGCACCTGGGCGGCCCGCGTGAACTTCCGCCTCGGCCAGTACCTGATGGTGCTGGTGTCGCTGTGCGCGGTGATGGCGTTCCTGGTGGGCGTGGTCTATGTGCAGGAGGGGCTGGAGACACCGGCCCAGTTCCTGCGCACCCCGTTCCTGAAGGTGTTCGCCCTGCTGTCCCTGCTGGCGGCCGTGTGCGCCTGGTGGGTGGTGCTCAGCACCGACAGCCGGCGCATGGCGCAGGACGAGTCCGAGCGGCAGAAGCAGCTGCTGCTGCAGGAGATCGAAGCCCACAAGCGCACCGATGCCGAGCTGCAGGCCGCCAAGGACCGGGCCGAATCCGCCAGCATGGCCAAGACGCGCTACGTGGCCGGCATGACGCACGAGCTGCGCTCGCCGCTCAACAGCATCCTCGGCTACACGCAGATCCTGCTCAAGAACCCCGAGACCGACGGCTGGATGCGCGAGACGCTGTCCACCATGCAGCACAGCGGCCAGCACATGCACGCGCTGATCGACGGCTCGCTCGAGCTGGCCCGCATCGAGGCGGGCCGGCTGCGGCTGGACCTGGCGCCGCTGCCGCTGGCCGAGCTGATCCGAAACGTCGAAGGCATGCTGCGCCCGCAGGCCGAGGCCCGGGGCCTGGCCTTCGTGGTGGAGACGCTGGGCACCGTGCCGGACTGGATCCGGGCCGATGGAAAGCGGCTGCGCCAGATCCTCATCAACCTGCTGTCCAACGCCGTGCGCTTCACCCAGCAGGGCGAGGTGCGGCTGCGCCTGGACTTTCGCCCGCACGTCTCGCGCATCGAGGTGATCGACACCGGCATCGGCATCGAGCCGCAGGACCTGGAGCGCATCTTCCTGCCGTTCGAGCGCGGGAGCGCCGGGCGCCGCGCGAGCGAGGCGGGCACGGGCCTGGGCCTCACCATCACGCACCTGCTCACCGAACTCATGGGGGGCCAGCTCACCGTGGCCAGCCGGCACGGGCAGGGCAGCACCTTCACCGTGCGGCTGTACCTGCCCGGCATCTCCCCCGACCCGGCCTGGCGCCCCACGCACGCCGTGGCCCTGCGGCCCGTCATCGGCCACATCGCGCCGCGCCGCACGCTGCTGGTGGTGGACGACCAGCCGCTGCAGCGCCAGCTGCTGGCCGGGTTGCTGGTGCCGCTGGGATTCACCGTGCGCGAGGCCGCCAGCGGCCGCGAATGCCTGGAGATCGTGCGGCAGGCGCCCCCCGACCTCGTGCTGCTGGACATCACCATGGACGACCTCGACGGCTGGCAGACGGCCGCCCTGCTGCGGGCGCTGCGCCCGGCGGCGGCGCTGCCGATCGTCTTCGTCTCGGCCAACCAGTTCGACAACGAGCCCGCTCGGCTGGCCGCCGCCCAGTGCCAGGGTTTCGTGGGCAAGCCCATCATCGAATCGGAACTGCTGCAGGCCCTGCAGGTCGCCCTGCAGCTGGAATGGGTGCACGACAACACGCCGGCCAAGGCCCCTGCCTCGCAGGGCTCGCCACCCGCCAGCCCCGCGCCGCCGCCCCACACCCTGCCCGCCGACCTGCGCGAAGACCTGAACCGCCTGGCGCGGCAGGGCCAG
>NZ_BAAJYR010000186.1:0-6915 GCF_057546605.1 Acidovorax sp. KPB24-03
TCGTGTGCAACGCCGCCGGCGAGCGCATCGGCACCGTGGAGCGCGGCGCCGTGCGCCCCTTGGGGCTCGCCACCCAGGCCGTGCATCTGGTGGGCAGCGCGCCGGGGGGCTGCCTGTGGGTGCAGCAACGCGCCTTCGACAAACCCACCCACCCTGGAAAGTGGGACACGCTCATGGGTGGCATGGTCAGCGCCGCCGACACGCTGGACACGGCCCTGGAGCGGGAAACCTGGGAAGAGGCGGGCCTGCGCACGAGCGCGCTGCACGCCGTGGCGCACGGCCGCCACGTGGACTTCGCCCGGCCCAGCAGCGACGGCGAAGGCGTGGGCTACATGGTCGAGCGCATCGATTGGTTCCATGCCACCGTGCCCGAGGGCCTGGTGCCCGAGAACCAGGACGGCGAGGTGGAACGGTTTGAACTGCTGCCCACCGCCGAGGTGCACGCACGGCTGGCGCGCGGCGAGTTCACACCGGAGGCGGCGCTGGTGCTGGCGGGGTTCTACGGCTGGTAGCGCGCGAGGCCCTGGCAGGTCTCTCTTCGGTGCGCCGCAAGGTGTTTCGGGCTGGGGTGGGGGATTGAGGCCATCCGCTGGTCAGATCGGAAACATGGGCCCAGCCCCGTTTTACAAGGAAATCACCATGCTCAGTCTCGGTCACATCAAGCGCAAACTCACCGGCGGCTCTTCGTCTTTGGAGCGGCCGGCATCGCCCCCCGCTTCGCCGCCGCGCACGTCGCCCCATCGGCACGCATCTCCCCATGGAATGCCGCCATCGCGGCAGACGGGGGCGGGGCCTGTGGCCGGGCAAATGGGGCAGCCGCGGATCGACCTTCAGGCACAGCGCAACAGAACTGCACGCCTGGATTGGAGCGTGGCTTCCCAACTCTACGATCACCGCGTCATTTCAGCCGAGAGGAACAAGATCGGGATCCAAATGTTCGCGCAGGCGACTGGCAGCGAGACATTCGTTCCAGATCGCGCGGCCCTTGATAGAGCGGTCAAGGAGAACCTGACGGCGCGCGCCAATGCGAGCAACTGCTCGACCGAAGAGGTTTTCCGACGCACGGCGGCCGACCCGCATCTCAAAGCGGAATACGAGGCAGTGTGCGCAAAGATGAACACCATCAACAACCAGGGGGTCAGTTTCCATCGATTTGAAATGCTGCACATTGCCGCTGAGAATCTCGCGGCCCGCCAGCGGGCGGGGCAGCGGCAAAACCTGCAAGGAGGCGCTCACCAGCCGACCGCCAGCACTCCCGCATACCCATCGCAGCGCCTGCGCAGGCAGCGCGATGAAAGTCCGGCGCCCCGGCCCGGGACGTCGAGCGAAGGGGCTGGGCCCTCGCGCCCACAGGAAGCCATTCGCCGGCCGGACAAAGAACCCGTGCAGCCCGAGGCCCCTTTGGAGTCCTCCAGTCCGACTTCGCCTTCGGCGACCGGCTGGCGGGCCGCGACGTCCCGAAGGACACGGCCTGCATCACCGCCGCCGCCGGAATCCGTTGCCGCCCCGGTTCCTGCCTCGCCTGCCAGCGCCAGCGCGCCATCCGACGCGACCGGCCCGTCCGTGACGGCAGGGGAGGGGCCGAAGCTCAGCCGCAGCACCCAGTTCCAAGGCCGGCGCTTCAACGCGGCGTACGCAGCGGTCCGGCCGCAAGGTGGCGCCGAGCCGGCCGCTGCGGTCGCGGCGCTCGCCGGAAGGTCCAGTTTGCCGAGTACGCGGTGAGGGAAGGGATCGCTGAGAAAACGGATGGCACGAAGGGAAAGCCCGCACCGCTGCCCGGTGAGCTTCGGGACGCAGTCTCTCGGAAATCAATCAGCAGATCCAGAGAAATAAGATCATGGAAAGCCAGGGCATGCTCCCGCCCGATGACGAAGACGAGGCAGAGACATCCGCATCGTCCGAAGCGGGCAGTCGCCGCACATCCGAACCCCTGACGCTGGAAAGTTTCGGTTTTTCGCTGGAGCAGGACAGCGATTCGGACACCATCTCCGACCACGGTCTGGCAGACGAAGAAGCCATGGAGGTCAGCGAAGAAGACCGGGCGGCGATTGGATCGATGGGCGGCCGCATGTTCACCCGGCCGGGCGTAGGACGCTGATTGCCGATGCGATGCCCCGTGCATCGCTGAGTGAATCATGCCGCTAGTAACAAGCACGTCTCGGTGAACGGGAGCGTGCGGCAGGTTCGCCCGCCGGCCTCGTGGCGGGCGTGGTCGAGGCGATCCAGCAGACCGGCATCCGCCACCACCTGCTGGCACTGACCGAATCGTTGGCGCTGGACAACGTGGAAGACTCGGTTGCCAAGAGGAACCTGCTGCGCATCAATTTTCTAATGCTATTGTTTTTATAGCGATATGCCCTAGTACTTATTGCGGCGGAGGCCTTTCAGGCTCTTCATGCCTCCGGTTGGTGCGCAGCCGGTTCACGGCGGAGGCGGCGCTGGTGCTGGTGCGGTTGACTGGCCGCAGAAGTGAAGGCCAAGGCCAGTCGATTGCGTTTTGCAACGCACTGCTTCGGATGGCTTCGGCGCCCATCTGGCGCATGCCTAAAGTAGAGCCATGTTCCACACTGCACGCAAGGATTCCCATGTTCAACGGCATCACCCATAAATTAGGCATAGGTCGCAGCAAGTCCAGCGACACGCAGGCCCATCCGAAAGAGGGTTCAGGCAAATCCTCGGGGAGTTCGTCAGGAAAGACATCGCGCCATTCGCATGCCGCTCCACCCGGAATGCCTTCTTCTCGTGCCCAATCGGGAGCCGCTGCGTCTGAGCAGGGCGCTCGCCCCCGCACGCAGATCGGTGGGGACTCGTCTTCGGGCCGCCCACTCAGCGTCAAGGAGCAACGGTATCAGCAATTGATGGCGGATGCGGCCATGGTGGGGGGCTCTATGCGCAGACCAGCCACACGCCCAGACCGAAAACTGAAAAACCGCCAGCTTCTGTGTCTTCTCCGTCCTCGAGCTTCACGCGTCAGGAGTCTTTCGACCCCGACATGCAAACCATGATGTTCAACACGCCCGATGCGAAGGAGTTTTATCAGCACATGGTGAACCCTGGCGCGCAAGCCCAAAGCAGTGCGTCTGCCGACGCTGCCGCGCCACCGAGCGGTCGTGTTTTTGGACGCAGCGGGCCGATCCAGAACCGCGATTACAACGCTGGGCCGGCGCCTCAGCGTTAGAGCGCTGGCGCAAGCCGCTGAGAGCGGGTTTCGAAGGCTTGGCGATGCAAGTCTTATGACGTCGCTTCGGTCGAGTGCCTTGGCTCTGCACGGGGCGGACTTCTTGTCTGCCGCTCCCGGGCCACCGTCCGTACCAGGTCCCACGCGGCCTGGGCCACCGGCGCCAGCGCCCGGTTGCGGCGGTGGACGAGCACGATTTCGCGGTCCACGCGCGGGCGCAGCGGGCGCACGGCCACCCCGGGCAGGCCCTCTGGCGGCAATGCCAGCGTGGGCACCACGGTGATGCCCAGGCCCGCGGCCAGCATGCGAAAGATCGTGGTCGGATGGCCGACCTCCTGCGCCACGGTGGCGGCCACGCCCTGGGCGGAAAACGCCTGGTCGATGAGGCGGCGGCTGCCCGAGGCATGGTCGAGCAAAAACCAACGGCTCGCCCGCCAGATCGGTCCAGCGCACGCTGCGCCGGCGCGCCAAAGGATGGCCAGGCGGGCAGGCCACGCAAAAGGGCTCGGTGAGGATGGCCTCGCAGGTGAGCGCCTCGCGCTCGCCAGGGTCGATCACCACGCCGAAATCCACTTCGCCCGACAGCACGCTCGCCAGCACGTCGTTCTGGATGCGGTCCAGCAGCACGATCTGCAGGCCCGGAATCTCGCGCTGGCAGCGGGCGATGCAGTCAGGCATGAGGTGGGCCGAAAGCGTGGGGCTGCTGGCCACGCGCACCCGGCCCCGCCGCTCGGACGCCATGCCGCGCACATCCAGCAGCACCGCGTCCAGGTCTTCCAGCACGCGCTCCAGGCGGGCGGCGAGGCTGCGGCCCGCCTCGGTCAGCTCGACCTCGCGTGTGGTGCGGTTGAGCAGCTGCAGACCCAATTGCGCCTCCAGTTCGGTGATGCAGCGGCTCACCGCGGGTTGCGTCAGGCCGATCTGTTCGCCCGCGCGGCTGAAATGGCGCGTGGCGGCGACGGCGCGAAAGACATGGAGCTGGCGCAGCGTGACATTCATGATTTCCCATCATAAAACCATCAGATAAATCCATTTCTCTTTGGATCGCGCGCCGGGCCTAATGGCGGCCATCCGATTGCAAAGGTTCCGCGCTCCATGGCCCGCTCCCGTTTCCTTCCCGACAATTTCACCCTCGCGCTGCTCGCCACCGTGGCGCTGGCCAGCCTGCTGCCCGCCTCGGGGCGGGTGGCCCAGGGCTTCGAGCAGGCCACGCTGGCCGCGGTGGCGCTGCTGTTCTTCCTGCACGGCGCCAAGCTGTCGCGGGAGGCCATCGTGGCCGGCCTGTCGCACTGGCGCCTGCACCTGGTGGTGGTGGCCTCGACCTTCGTGCTCTTTCCGCTCATCGGCTGGGCGCTGCGGCCGGTGCTGCAGCCGCTGGTCACGCCCGAGCTGTACCTGGGCGTGCTCTTCCTGTGCGTGCTGCCGGCGACCGTGCAGTCGGCCATCGCCTTCACCGCCATGGCACGCGGCAACATGCCTGCCGCCGTGTGCGCTGCCTCGGGCTCGACGCTGCTGGGCATCGTGATCACGCCGCTGCTGGTGGGCTGGCTGCTGCCGGGCGTTCCCATGGCGCATGGCGCGGGCGGCGCAGCGGGTGGGGGCACGCATGATCTGCTGGCCAGCATCGGGCGCATCACGCTGCAATTGTTCGTTCCCTTCCTGTCGGGCCATCTGCTGCGACCGTGGATCAGCGGCTTCGTGCAGCGCCGTGCCGCGGTGCTCAAGTTCGTGGACCAGGGCTCGATCCTGCTGGTGGTCTACACGGCTTTCAGTGCGGCGGTGATCGAGGGGCTGTGGCGGCAGATTCCGCTGCCGGCGCTGGCCGGGCTGCTGGTCGTGTGCGCGGTGATTCTGGCCATCGCCCTGACGGCCACGACGTGGATCAGCCGGCGGTTCGGTTTTTCGAAAGAGGACGAGATCACCGTGGTGTTCTGCGGCTCCAAGAAAAGCCTGGCGAGCGGCGTGCCCATGGCCAAGGTGCTGTTCGCCTCGCACGCGGTGGGGGCCATCGTGCTGCCGCTGATGGTGTTCCACCAGCTGCAGCTCATGGTGTGCGCGGTGCTCGCACAGCGTTATGCCCGCCGGCCCGAGGGGCTCGCCCCCGCGGATCGCATCGCCGCCAATGCAGCGACGGCCCGCGCGGCCGAAACCTCGCAGGTCCGGTAGAAGGCCGGGGTCAAGCGCCCCAGAGGGCACCCTGGCCTCAGTCCTGTTCTTCGCCGGGCGGCACCTTCAGGCGGTCGTTGCGGACCTCTTTCATCATGGCCTCGCCCTCGGGGTCTGTGTCGTCCACCGGCACGCTGTCTTCCTGGGTGATTTCCGGCTCGTCGTTACCGGGGGGATGCTTGGGGGTGTTCATCGTGTCTCCTGGGGCGGGGATGCCGGCGGGGCAGTGCCTGAGGGGTCTGCCCGGCCTTCGGCGGATGCCGATTTGGATTCATCAAGGCTGCAGCATCTCCGGCTGCGTGCGGATCGAAGTGCGGTCGCGCTGGTCCTTGAGCTTGCCGAGGGCGCTGTCCAGCGCGCGCTGCAACTTGGCTTCGGCGCCTCGGAAGGCTTCATCCACGGTGGGCGCGTTGTGGCTTGCGACAACGGGCGCATGCTGGGGCACCAAAGCCTCGATCACGCAGCGCTTGTCGTCCGCACCACCCCGGTCATGGTTGACGTCCGACAGGTGCACTTCGACGCGCCGCACGCCCTCGGTGAACCGTGACAGATTCTTTCGGATCTCGGCGTCGGCCCAGCGTTCCAGGCTCTCGCGGTTTTCCATGCCATTGCCCGTGTTGATGTGAATTTCCATGAGATCTCCTGATGCAGGTAAGAGAACCCAGAGTGCCTCGGGCAGTCCCGCCGCCCTGTAGGCCGAGGGAGCGTGGGGCCGTGCGCAGGGTCCTTTGTCACGTTGCGTGACACCTGGGCTGAAGCTCCCCTCACATCGCTCAGCCGTGGCGCTGTGCCCCGTGGAAATCCAAAAAAAAGCCATGCGGGGTGCCTTGGCATGGGGCGGATTCGCCTGTTAAATTTCGTAAGAGGGATGAGAGGTGCTGCAGGCGTCGAGCCATGCACCCGAAGCGGAAGACGCAGGCCGTTTTCCGGACAACGGCCCCGAATCTTTGCCGCGACCCCAGCGTCGTTGCACGCCCTGTTTCCCGGTTCGGAAAGAGGCATCCGGCAAAGAATTCGTTTCTCAAAAAAATCAGAACGGGTTGCGCCATGCACACGATTTCCTCTGGCCCGCGGCATGGCCGCCATGTCCTCGCGGCGTTGATCGCCTGTACGGCATCTCTGCATGTCGCCGCAGCGCATGCCGCCGATGTCCGCATCACGCTGCCCCCTGGCGGCGGCTTCAGCGTGCGCAGCAGTGGCGGCGCCGATGAGCGCCTGCGGGTGCAGTCCGATGGCGCGGTCCTGTTGCCTGCACTGCCTGCCTCGCCGCAACAGGGCCAGCTGGCATGTTTCGATGGCGCTTCGGGCCGCCTGGGGAGTTGTTCCCCGGCCGCTGCTTCGGCCTTGGCGGGGCCCACCGGCGCGACCGGTCCGGCCGGGCCCGGTGGGGCGACAGGTGCTACGGGGGCCACGGGCGCGCAGGGGGCAACCGGCGCAACCGGGTCATCGGGTGCGACCGGAGCGACGGGGCCCATCGGATTGGCTGGCGCCACCGGTCCGGCAGGTCCGCAAGGAATTCAGGGCGTGATAGGGGCCACGGGCCCGACCGGCGCGGCGGGCGCCACCGGCAC
>NZ_BAAJYR010000187.1:0-6907 GCF_057546605.1 Acidovorax sp. KPB24-03
AGGCCTGCCGCGCGGAAGGCAGCAGCGGCGCGGGCGCTGTGCTGCCCGGCGACTGCGCCGAACTGCAGGCGCCCGGGCGCAGCTTCCTGGGCACGGCGCAGGAGCGCTGGCTGGATGCCGGCCTGGCCGCCGATGCACGCGGCGGCGGTGTGGGAAGCGCCAGCGGCGACGGCACCCGCTGGAGCGTGATCGCGCAGCAGACGCTGTTCTCGCCGCGCCACTACCCCTCCGGCGTGCAATCGACCGACAGCTGGGACGGCTACCCCGCCGCGCGCCAGCGGCTGCTGCAGTCGGTGGCCCGGCATGCGCCGCGCAACACGGTGCTGCTGGGAGGCGACATCCACCAGAACTACGTCTGCAACGTGATGGCGCCGACGACGGGGCCGCGCCTGCCGAGTCCTCCGTGGCCCCCACGGCCCGCGTGCTGGCCAGCGAGTTCTGCGGCACCTCGATCAGCTCGCGCTCGGGCACCACGCAGGACAAGGTGGACGCCATCGTCCGCCACAACCCGCACGTGCTGCTGGCGCGCTGCGACCTGCGCGGCTGGGGGCTGGCCGAGGTCACGCCCCGGCGCTGGACCACCACGCTGCGCACCGTGGACGACCCGCTGCGGGCCGACAGCGGCGCTTCCACCCTGGCCCGCTTCGTGGTGGAAGACGGTCGCCCCGGGCCCGTGCGCGAACTTTGATTTGCTACAAAATAGATAGCTAAATGGCCTAGTATTGATTGCGCCGGAGGCCAAAAAGACCAAAGGCGTCCAACGCAGGGGCCACCCACGCGCGCCGTTTCGGTAGCGGGGTGTAACACCCGCAGGCCAGGCCTGCACCCCGCATTACCATGGCGCCCACCACACCGGGAGACTCCATGACCCCCAAGCACCTGCCCGCCGCCCGGCTGGCCGCCCTCGCGGCTGCCGCCCTGCTCGCGGCCTGCGGCACCAGCCCCCGCCTGAACTACACGCTGCCCGACCAGCCCGAAGGCGCGTCCGGCTACACCGAGAAGCCCGGCTGGGCGACTCAGAAGTTCGCCGTGGCGGCCGCCAACCCGCTGGCCACCGATGCGGGCTACCAGGTTCTCCAGGCCGGCGGCTCGGCGATCGACGCCGCCATCGCGGTGCAGATGGTGCTGTCGCTGGTCGAGCCGCAATCGAGCGGCATCGGCGGCGGCGCCTTCCTGCTGCACTCGGCGGGCAGCCGGGTCGAGGCCTATGACGGCCGCGAGACGGCGCCGGCCGCCGCCACCGAGAACCTCTTTCTCGGCGCAGACGGCAAGCCCGTGCCCTTCTACGACGGCGTGGTGGGCGGCCGCTCGGTGGGCACGCCCGGCGCGGTGCGCATGCTGGAGCTGGCGCACCAGGAGCACGGCAAGCTGCCGTGGGCATCGCTGTTCCAGCCGGCCATCCAGCTGGCCGAGAACGGCTTCAAGGTGAGCCCGCGCCTGAACACCCTGCTGGCCAACGAAAAGTACCTGGCCCAGGACCCGGCCGCGCGCGCCTACTTCTTCGACGCGGCGGGCCAGCCCTGGCCCGTGGGCCATGTCCTCAGGAACCCCGAACTGGCCGCCGTGCTGAAAGGCATCGCGCGCAACGGCTCCAAGGCGCTGCTGGAGGGTGAAGTGGCGCAGGCCATCGTCGCCAAGGTGCAGGGCCACCCGACCAACCCCGGGCGCCTGGCGCTGGCCGACCTGGCCGGCTACCAGCCCAGGAAGCGCGAGGCGCTGTGCACGGACTACCAGGTGGCCTCCAAGGACTTTCGCCTGTGCGGCTTTCCGCCGCCCAGCTCGGGCGCGATCGCCGTGGGACAGATCCTGGGCATCCTGAAGAACACCGACGCCACCACGATGGCGCTGCAGGAAGGGCCCAAGGGCGCGGGCGACTGGCTGCCCAGCGCCGACTGGCTCTACCTGTACAACGAGGCCTCGCGCCTGGCCTTCGCCGACCGCGGCCTCTACGTGGCCGACCCCGACTTCGTGCAGCCGCCGGGCGGCAGCTGGAGCACCCTGCTCGCCCCCGCCTACCTCGCCCAGCGCGCCCAACTGATCGGCCCGCAGAGCATGAAGGTGGCGCAGCCCGGCAACCCCGGCGCGGTCCGCACCAGCCATGCGCCCATGCCCGACCAGATCGAGCACGGCACCAGCCACATCAGCGTCGTCGATGCCTTCGGCAACGCGGTGGCGATGACGACCACCATCGAAGACCAGTTCGGCTCGCGCCAGATGGTCAAGGGCTTCCTGCTGAACAACGAGCTGACCGATTTCAGCTTCGCGCCCAAGGACACGCAGGGCCAGCCCATCGCCAACCGCGTGGAGCCCGGCAAGCGCCCGCGCTCGTCGATGGCACCCACGCTGGTGTTCGACAAGCAGACCGGCCAGGTGGTGATGAGCGGCGGCAGCCCGGGCGGCGCGCTCATCATCCACTACACGGCCAAGACGCTCTACGGCATCTTCAACTGGGGGCTGATGCCGCAGCAGGCCATCAACCTGCCCAATTTCGGCTCGCTCAATGGCCCGACGATGCTGGAGGAAAAACGCTTCCCGCCGGCCACGGTGGAGGCGCTGCGTGCCCGCGGCGCCGAGGTGCGCGAGATGAACATGACCAGCGGCCTGCAGGCCATCACCCGCGCCGAGGTGCACGGGCAGCCGATGTGGCTGGGCGGCGCCGACCCGCGCCGCGAAGGCGTGGTGATGGGGGACTGAGCGCCCGCCCCTCAAAAAAAGAGCACCCTGCGGGTGCTCTTGGGCGTTGCGGCCCGGGGCTGGCCGCCGCGCCAGCGCCTACTGCTCGGCGATCACGTCCAGGAACACCAGCGGCTCGGTGCCGGTGTTGGTCAGCCCGTGCGATTCGCCCTTGCGCACGATGGTCACGTCGCCCGGCTTCACGGCCACGTCCACGCCGTCCTTGTCCTTGAAGGTGCCGCGGCCCGAGACGATGACGTAGGTGTCCTCGTTGCTGGTGTGCTTGTGGTAGCCGATGGAGTCACCCGGCTGCAGCGTGAGCCAGCTGATCTCCTTGATGGCCTGGTCCTTGAGTGCCTTGTCGCGCGTGAAGGCGTATTCGCCGGCCAGCGTGCCCTTGCCGCCGCCGGCGCCCTCCTTGTTGGCTTTCAGCAGCGCCTCCTTGGGGTACACCTCGGCCGACGCCGTCGATGCCACCCCCACCAGAGCGAATGCGGCGGCCAGCAGGCGGAACGTTTTTTTTCATGGGTTGTCTCCTTTGGAATGGTCGGGTGGCAGCGCGGGCCGCCGCAGCATGCGCGGCCCGTTCGGTGCCGATGCGATCTTATGCGCGGCCCCGCGCACACCGCACCTGCCAGCACCCCGGCGGGGTCCTGCGAAGCAGGCTTGGTATCAAAACAGGCCCCAGCACAATCAACACTAAGGCATATCGCTATGAAAACGATAGCAATCGAATCCCTGCCTCAAGCCGGTGCCTGGGCCGGCGCCACGGAGGCGCCCTGGATGCCGTGCCGCTCCAGCGCGGCCTGCACGAAGCCGCTGGCCTTGGCCTCCTCCACGAAGGCATGGAGCACGCCCGCCGCGGCCGCGCCCCGGCCCTTGGGCAGCCCCATGGCCTGCTGGATGACCATGAAGCGGCCCGGCAGCAGGCGCAGGCCGCCGCCCAGGCGCTGCGCATCGGCCTGCAGCTGCTGCTTGACGCCCGCGGCCACGTCGGCGCCTTCGGCCAGGAAGGTCTCCACGACGGCGGGCGACGTGGGGGCGCGCACCAGGGTGGCGGCCTTCATCTCGCGGCTCAGATAGAGGTCGTAGGCGCTGCCCTTGCCGACCACCACCCGGTGTCCAGGCCGGTCCACGGCCTCGTTGTCGCGCAGCGGCGAGTCCTCGCGCACCAGGTAGCAGCCTTCGATGAGCACGTACGGCGCGGTGAACGCGATGCCGGCGCCGCGCAGCGGGTCCACGGCGAAGAAGCCCACATCGGCCTGCTCCTGCGTGACGGCCTCGACCGATCGGCCGGCCGCATCGAACACGGCGAAGGCGATCGGCACGCCCAGGCGCTCGGCCAGGGCCCGCGCCAGATCGACGGACACGCCGGACGGGTCCGCTCCCGGCGCGCCGGCCTTGGCCAAAATGGGGTTGCCCAGGTTGATGGAGGCGCGCAGCACACCGGTGGGTGCAAAGGCCTGGAGGACGGCGGGATCGATGGACATGCGGCGAAGGACGGGGGGTTGAACGAAGGCCGAGCATCTTCCAGCCGGCGCGCCGTGTAAACCCCCGCGGCCGCCTGGCGGCGCAGCGCGTCAGGTGGCGGCGTCCTGCGGCCAGCGCACGGGCGGCAGGGCCTGCAGCGCGGGCCGGGCCAACAGGTAGCCCTGGAACAGGTCGATGCCCAGGCCGCGCAGGGTGTGCAGCTCGGCATCGGTTTCGACGCCTTCGGCCAGGGCCTGCACGCCCAGGTCATGGCACAGGCCCACGATGCCGCGCACGATGGCTTGCCGCACCGGGTGGCGGTCGACGCCGCGCACCAGGGCCATGTCGATCTTCAGCAGATCGGGCTGGAAGTCGGCCAGCAGGTTCAGGCCCGCGTAGCCCGCGCCGAAATCGTCGATCGCGCTCAGGAAGCCGTGGCGGCGGTAGGCGTGCAGGATGCCCTGCAGGTGCGCCTTGTCCAGCAGGTTCTCGCGCTCGGCGATCTCGAAGATGATGCGCTCGGTGGGAAAGCCGCAGCGCTGCGCGGCCTGCAGCGTGGCGCGGATGCAGGCCTCCGGCTGGTACACGGCGTTGGGCAGGAAGTTGATGCTCAGCCGGCAGGGCATGCCCAGCGCCGCGGCCAGTTCCACGGCCTTCACGCGGCAGGCCTGATCGAAGGCGTAGAGGTTCTGCTCGGTCACCCGATCCAGGATGGTCTGGGCCGAACTGCCGTCCAGCCCCCGCACCAGCGCCTCGTAGGCGTAGACGCTGCGGTCGCGCAGATCGACGATGGGCTGGAACGCCATGGTGAACTCGAAGTCCAGCGCCTGGCCGTCGCGGCAGGCGGCGCAGGCGGCGCAGGCGGGCGAAGATGCGGTGGCCGAAGAGGCGGCGTGGAGGGAGGCGGGCTGATTCATGACAGCGATGGGCCACGGGCAATGGCGGGGCGGCGATCGAGCCGACAGCTTACGCGCATCTTGCGGCACATCGGTCCCGCGCGCGTCCCGTGACCCACCGGGCCGCGAGGGCTTTGGCGCCCGCGCCGCTCCTTCAGGCGGCCTTTGCGCGCACGACTGCGGGGCCCGGCGCACCGCACCGGGCCCCTCGCCGCGCTCTTCTTCTCTCCCCTCTCTCTCTTGGTTCCTGCGGCTGCGCGCCGGCTCTCGGCCGTGTTCGCTCGCTCGCGCTCGTTCACCCGTCACGCCACCACGTGCACCAGTTGCATCATTCCCAGGTCTTCGTGGTCGAGCGCATGGCAGTGCCATACGAACTGGCCATGGAAGTCGGTGAACCGCATGCGGAAGGTGATGCTGCCCATCGGCGGCACCGGCAGCGTGTCGGCCCAGTACGGGTCGACCGGCTCGCCGTTGACCCGGACCACATAGCTGTCGTTGACGTGGATGTGGAACGGGTGCGGGTAGCGGTTGAGGTTCTGGATGGTCCACTCCTCCACCGCGCCCAGCGCCACCGTCTGCGTGGCCGTGAGCGACGACTGGAACGGCGACAGCCGGGCCTGCGGCGAGGCGTCGCCGGACGAGAACACGGTGTCGGTGAAGCCGTCGACGCCGTCCGACAGCGGGATGAACCAGCCCTCCCCCGCCGGAATGGGCTGGGCCAGGCGCTCGCTCGTCTTGGGCAGTACGGCCAGCACCAGGCTGCGCTGCTTGCCGCCATGGGCCGCCAGTTCCTCATCGGTGATGGGCAGGTGCTCGGCATAGCGCGGCAGGCGCGCGGGCTGGGGCAGCGGGGTGGACAGCGGCGTTCCCTCCACCACGATGCGCGCGACGATCTCGTCCTGCGACTCGCTCGACGGCGCCTTGACCGAACGCAGGTAGTACGTGCCGGGCACGTCGCTGGCCTTCACCACGATCGAATGGCGGTTGCCGGGATACAGCGCGTTGCCGGGCCAGTGGGCGTTGTCGAATTGGTCCGAGGTGGCCGCGTTGATGGGCTTGAAACGGCGGTTGAACACGTTGCCGTCCTTGGCATACGCCCAGAGCGTATGGCCGTCCAGCACGGGGTTGAACGGGTAGAACGAAGCCGTGTTGACGAAGTGCCACTGCTGCACCTCGCCCGGCCGCATCACGATGGTGGGCTGGTAGGCGCCGTTGAGCAAAAAAGCCCGACGACGCGGTGCGGATGGAGTCGTAGAACGATTCCGTTTTGCCGTCGTCGGTCAGGTTGACCTTGTGCACGTGGATCGCGCGCTCGCGGATGTCCGGCGTGTCGATGAAGGTGTCCTGGGGGTCGTGAATGAGGATGGCGCCGAACATGCCGCTGGAGACCTGCACGTTGGACGACCCGTGCAGATGGGGGTGGTACCAGTAGATGCCGTTGGTGTGGTCGGCCGGGATGGCCACCTCGTGCTGGCGGCTGGCCCCCGGGAGCACGCCGGCCTCGGCGATGTCCACCACGTAGTCGCCGAACACGCCGGGGCGGATCTCCCGCGGATCGACGTGCAGGCCGTGGAAATGCAGGTTGGTGCTGTTCTGGTGGTTGAGGTAGTCCAGCGAGGACTGGCCCTTCACGTTGGCCGGCAGTTCGTTCACCAGCCGGATGCGCAGCGTGTCGCCGGGCTGCAGGTGCAGCGTGGGCGCCATGTACTGGCCGTTGAAGCTGCGCAGCGCGGTCTGCACCGTGCGGGCCACGCCCGGATAGGCCGGCGGCTGCGATCCCGCGATGCGCAGCGGCTGCGCGCCGTAGCGGGCGAACAGGTCCAGGCTGAGCTGGCCGCCGGACGACGTCAGCGCGGCGGGCTCGGGCA